>JBLHNZ010000049.1:0-14181 GCA_047623245.1 Oceanicoccus sp.
CGACGAGTGACAAAGTGAATGTCTTACCGATGGATAATGATAATTCTTCAAAGCGCATTTTTTATTTTACAACCGAATTAAATTAGTATTATGTCAAAATATATCATTTGTAATACCGGTCAGTATAGCTATCAAATGAGATAACCGATATCTAGTAGAAGAATATAAAAATAAACCCTTCCGGAAATTGGCACCAATACCCGAATTTGCTAATACTAAGCCCTTATCGCTTGCGCTGAGCCCACTGTTTATGTCGAATCAGCTAGGTCTTGCATATACTGTAAGCGCTGATCGTCTCTCAATAAAGACACTCTCTTAACCTCGTTATAAAAACAAGTGAGCCTATTGTCGCAAGAAGCTAACAACATCTGAAAAACAGGCACCCATTTTTGATAGCTATAGACTGTGCTCAGTTTTGCATTGTTTAACGACAGAGATGATGAGGCACCGCCTGTGACCCATTTATCATATTGCGCATAGTTATTCCATCTCGCCTTAAAGTTACTGTAATCTTCGGCAATGAGATGCGACAGTATATTTTGTTTTTCTTCTCGCAGCTCGGGAATTGACATTCCCTCTGCACTTTTTCCACTATAGAGTTGATCTAACTCGCTACGGGTCGATAGAATCATTTTTACGAAATCCTGATGAATCGCCTCATTCCGCAAGTACTTTTCCCGTATTTCACGACCACTTATGTGTTCATTCGAGCTAGTGTCGCTACTGCCAGCTCGCACTGCTTCTCTATGGCCAAGCCAACGGCTGATACCGGTAATTTCGACGGTCGTAGCAAAGCTCTCATTAAATTCGGTGTCTCCTGCTACATAAACCAATTGATGTGCCAGCTCATGAAAGATTAAACCAGCAAGGCGAACTTCGTCCTGATACAAAAAGGTGTTTAGCACCGGGTCGCCAAACCACCCCAATGTGGAATAGGCTTTTATTCCAGCGACATAAGTGTCATATCCCTCCAAATCTAACAATCCGGCATAATCTTTCGCTGCTTTTTCTGTAAAATAACCGCGATAACTGACACAACCTGCAACGGGAAAACACCACCGTTTTCCCTCTACAGAAAATTCTTCAGTGGCAAACACGTTCCAAACGACAAATGGACGCTTCAAATCTGCGAAATATCGATAACTGTCGTTATCGGGAAGGAATAAGCCATCGACCGCATACTGCCGAATGGCTTTTACGTTGTGCAGTCGAGCTTTCAAAGAGGGTTCGGTAGCGCTGTCATTCAACAAACTATCGATCGCTTGTCGTTGCCACCAAACAGACCACTGCCCCTCTACTAGCTGCGAATAATAGCCGAGGCTCTGGCAGCCCGCTAAAAAGAGTAAACATGTCAACAACAGCAGTTTTAGCACTGTCTTAAGCCCGCGACATAAACGATCCATTGTCGGTATTGATCTTGATTTTTTCTCCACGTTCGAGATATTCCGGCACTTGGACAACCAAACCGGTAACCATTGTTGCCGGCTTGGTTCGCGCTAAGGCGCTGGCACCTTTAATTCCGGGAGATGTATCTTCAATGGTCATGATAATTGACTTGGGAAGCTCAATACCGATGATTTGTTCGTCGACAATCAGACCTAAAACGCTTTCCATTGCTTCATATATGTAGAGCGAATCATCACCAAGGTCTTCTTGGCTTAATATCAGTTCGCTATAGTCTTGATCATCCATGAAAACATAGTTGTCGCCGTCCATATACGAATATTGAATCTTTCGACGTTCGAAGTCGATATCGGGTAATACATCGTCCCCCTTTAAACTTTCGTCGACCTTTTGGCCAGTTTTCGCGTGATTCATACGGATCTTATACAGCGTATTTGCGCCGCGAGAGGAAGGAGATTTGGTTTCAACTTTCTTAACGATATGCGGAGCACTTTTGTACTCAACAACATCGCCTTTTTTTAGCTCACTAGCTTTTGGCACCTTCAGTTCCTCGTGTTATTGGTCGTCAATATAATGCTTAGACCGCCCATGAAAGCGACCAAAGCAAAGCTACCAACACAAAGCTTTTAATGACATGCTCGAACGGACATATCTTCGTTTATCGTCCACGAGAAAATTTCCCCTCACGTGCTCAATCTAAGGTGCAATGCAAGCGGTACAGTGTAGATATACATTATGTGGATCGTTCATAGAGTTAATAAATCCTACGCTCTTCGTGAAAGGTAATATAAGGCGCTGAAGCTGCCCGAGAACAGGCATGTTAGTCGACTGTCTATCCGCGAGTACATTTCTGACCAATACGCTACTCATAAGTTCTTGAATAAGTTTTTCTTGAGGCGATCTGGGTTGCTCTATCAATTTCATCCGATAGCTATCAAGGTTAGCCAACGACGCTGCGGCAACTATTGCTCCCTCGAGACCACCAAGCTTATCAACCAAACCAATTTCGAGTGCATCACTGCCCGTCCAAACCCTGCCGCCCGCAATTTTTTTAACTTCGTCAGCAGACATATTACGCCCGTCGGCAACGATGCTAATAAACTGTTTATAACCAAATTCGATAGTGGTTTGAATCGTTCGTTCAGTGGCTGTCGTCAATGGTCTATCAATACGCATCGACCCAGCAACTTTGGTAGTGCCAACTCCATCAGTCGTGATACCGAGTTTCCCCAGCGTCTGATCTATGGTCGGGAATGCACCAAATATACCAATAGACCCTGTCAATGTTGTTGGCATAGCCCAAATTTCATCGGCCAACGCCGATATCCAGTAACCACCGGAGGCTGCCATACTACCCATCGAAACCACTAGCGGTTTCCCGGATTTTTTAAGCAACTCCAATTCGCGTCTGATGACTTCAGAGGCGAACATACTGCCTCCTCCGCTATCGATTCGTAACACAACCGCCTCGACAGTTTTATCTCTACGCGCCTTACGGATTAAGTCTGAAAAAGTATCTCCGCCGATTACACCTACCGGCTGGTCGCCATCAACGATATTTCCAGAAGCGACAATTACGCCAACGGCTTTGGGAGTGTTTAACTGTGGTATTTCAATTTTTTTAATCCACAGATATTGTTCGAAATCAATGCCAGAGTAGCTTTCATTATCATCAGCCGCACCAACGATTTTGGTGAGATATGTTGCCATTTCATGTCGTGTTTTTACGCCATCGATAAGACCTGCCGACATTGCCGCGGCTGCACTGTTGCCCTCATTTTTTGTCAGTAACGTATCAAAATCATTTACATAATTGTCAATATCACTGCTTTGAAGTTTGCGTCGCACAGCGACTCCATTAATATAATTTGACCATAGACTCTGCAGCCAAACTAAATTACTTTCGCGAGCTTCTTTTGACATATCAGTGCGCATAAACGGTTCCATGGCCGACTTAAACTCTCCGACACGAAACACATGGACGTCAATTTCTAGCTTGTCCAATGCCTGTTTATAGTAATTTCGATATAAACCGTAGCCCTCGAGAGAAACACCCCCAAGCGGATGCACATATATTTCATCCGCCTGAGCCGCTAACCAATACTGGTCTTGATTAAAATGGTCTCCCATAGCAATTATTTTTTTGTCGCTTTTTCGAAAATCATCGAGCGCTACAGCGATCTCTTGCATCTTGCTGATGCCGCCATGATTCAAGTTGTCCAATTTCAATACCAGGGTGTTGATTCGCTCGTCTTCTTTTGCATAGGTTATTGCATCGATAACATCTTTTAACAACGTCTCTTGCCTCTGTGAACTAGTTCCCGACATTAGCAATGCGAGAGGATCAGAAAAGCTCAGTTGGTCGACAAGACTACCTGATATATTCAGAATCAAGGCGCCACTCTTTGGCACCACAGGAAGTTTGTTAGCGGAGAAGGCGATAAAAATTAACACAACAATCAGAACAAAGACGAGATTCACGACCACCAAGCGTAGCCATGTAATAAAACTCATCAACTTTCCAAAACTTCGACGAATAATTCCGGGGGATTTTTCTTCCATAATAAATGACAACTTTTTGATATTGTTAAAGAATCTAAGACTAAAAGTTATTCGGGCGCATTATTCTCTTGAAGTTTTTGCTCTCGAGAACGCCAGCGAATATACATCGTAGATGTTGTAAAAAGTACACTAATGAGACCAATTTCAATGCCGGTTATTATATCGGGACAAGCAAAAACGGCGTTCACTGACACCAAAAAATAACCCAAGCAAATAAATGATACCCAGACATGGGTCCGTACATTCTTTTTTACAATACCTCTAACAAAAAACAGCAATGGAACAATATGCAGTAACCAGATAATGGTGCTAGGGCTTCTATTGCAACTGGGTAACCACAGCGCGCTTACAGTAAAGGTGGCCAATAATCCAAAGAAACTCAGTAACACACCGTATCGGGAGAGCAGAGCCAATTTCTGGTACTCTGAAAATGATCCCTTAGGAAGACCTTCACCTCTCATTTATTCACCATCGACGTTCCTAATTTCTGTTTCAATGAAATGGTTGCAACTCGTTGTCCTAGCGCATGACAAAGAGACAGTTCGTCAGAATCAACCAAACGATTATCGCTTCCTGCGACATGTGTCGCACCATAAGGAGTGCCTCCCGTCTTTGTACTCATCAATTCAGGCTCACTATAGGGCAGACCCACAATCATCATCCCGTGATGTAGTAATGGTAGCATCATCGACAACAAGGTGGATTCCTGTCCACCATGCAGACTACTCGTCGAGCTAAATACGGCCGCTGGTTTATCAATTAGGGCGCCACTTAACCACAGGCTCGACGTACCGTCGATAAAGTATTTTAAGGGCGCTGCCATATTACCGAAGCGAGTAGGGCTTCCCAAGACCAAACCAGCACACCCTCGTAAGTCCTCTTCGCTGCAATAGAGCGGCCCAGCCGCAGGTATATCCTCGTCTACTGCTTCGCAACTTGCCGACACGGCAGGTACGGTCCGCAAACGCGCTTCCATCCCGGTGACACGCTCTACACCACGAACAATAGTCTGCGCCATTTTAGCAACGGCACCATGGCGACTGTAAAACAGAACTAATATGTAGGGAGATTCAGACACGCTTAATCTCCTTTGATTAACTGCATGACATTTTCAGGCGGACGGCCCAACACGGCTTTTGTCGCACTAACCGCAATTGGACGCTCAATTAGCTTCGGGCAGCTCATCATTGCCGAGATCAAGATATCATCGCTCAGGCTCTTATCGCTCAAATTATGTTCTTTATAAGCATCTTCGCTCTTACGCAGCAATTCGCGTGCGCTAATGCCTAACTTTTTCAATAGAATTTTTATTTCCTCGGCATCGGGTGGAGTATCCAAATATAATATAACTTCCGGGGTAACTCCATTTTCTTCGAGGAGCTGCAACGTCTGCCGGGATTTTGAACATCGCGGATTATGGTAAAGTGTTATTCCTCTCATAATTGCCTCTAAAATTAAAAAAAAGCTCTGTTATACTCTGCCATTACAATGACCATAAGCCATTATTACGCGAACCGCAGTGACGCGGCGAGCAATTATAACAGTAAGCCGCCATCATGCAGAGTGAACAGACTCGAATACAATCATTTAAGCACATACTTAGCCTAATTAGGCATGTGCGCCAGCGTTATGTAAGTGACGGATGCGGTAATAGTGCTGCGGCCTTAACCTACATGAGTTTGTTTGCAGTTGTACCGCTTATAACGGTGATGTATGCCATGTTATCGGCCGTTCCGGCAACGGAAGAGGTAGGTTTGCAAGTTCAGGAATTCATATTCGATAATTTTGTTCCGTCTACAGGCCAAGAAATTCAGGTGTATTTAGAGCAGTTCGCGCAACAAGCTAGGCGTTTGACCGGGGTCGGCATCGCCTTTTTAGCAGCAACTGCCTTGTTGATGCTGAAAAATATCGAAAAAACATTCAACGCAATATGGAAAACGCGTGAAAATAGACACGGACTTTCCAGTTTTTTGCTGTATTGGGCCATATTAAGCCTCGGCCCGCTGTTTATTGGTTTGGCGTTCGGTATAAGCACCTATCTTGCAACACTCAAGGTCTTATTTGACCAGGTCGACATTATTGGAATTGGGCCGCAGTTATTAAGACTAACTCCTTACTTCTTAACAACCGCAGCGTTTACGTTAATTTTTGTTGCTATCCCAAACTGTAAAGTCCCGCTTAAACATGCTTTCATCGGTGGACTAATTACCGCTTTCGCATTTGAAATGGCAAAACAAATTTTTGCGGGCGTGGTTTCCAATACGAGTTATCAGCATATCTATGGAACCTTCGCTACCATTCCGCTTTTTCTGCTGTGGATATATATGTCATGGCTGCTAATTTTGGCAGGAGCTGAATTGGTGCATGCGCTCAGTGGTTTCCACGATTACAATGAAGATGACTATAGTGACATTACACTCTCCCTATGCGTATTGGAACGACTATGGTCCCTCCACCAAAGAGGCCTGATGCTCGCAGAACTGGATATTCTGAATAAGCCCTGGCTATTTGGTCGACATAGTATCTCAGCTAATCGCTGGACACTATTACGGAACCAGTTAATAAAAGGTGGGTTGTTACAAATTAGTCAATCTGGTGAGTTTATTTTGGGTCGAGACTTAAATACATTCACTCTATGGGATTTGACTGTACTGTTAGGTAAAAATTCTTTTGCCCAGCATTCGGCACAGGAATCGCTACCCAACTGGTACAAGCGATGTCAGCAAACAATTGCCGAAGTAGAAGTACAAAACCAGCGAACGCTAGCATCGCCTTTAGCAGCACTGTTTACAGATTAATAACGTCATACACACCCTAACGAATCCCTGTAAAAAATCGAGAAAACATGAAAATTCGCCTAATTATGATTTTTGTCTTTTGCCAAATAATTGTTGGCTGCCAAAATGACGCCCCAGTAGAAAAATCTGAATACACTGATATGGATGGCTATTCTGGCAATTTTAGCGATCATAAGGGGAAATGGATGCTTATCAATTATTGGGCAACTTGGTGTAAACCCTGTATAGAAGAAATTCCAGAACTGAACGCTTTTTCTGCGAAACATATAGACCAAATCAAATTATTTGCAGTGGACTTTGACAATGCACAAGGAGAAAAGTTAAAAGAAAGTACGAAAAAAATGGGCATTGAATTCGCTGTGCTAAAAGAAGACCCGCATAGCATACTTGGATTTGAGAAGCCCTACGCACTACCAACAACGTTTATTTTCAACCCTGAGGGGAAGTTGCACAAAACATTACTGGGACCACAAACAGAAAAAAGCTTACTTAACGCGTTGGAAATGACGAAGTAGCGCCGCAATAAATCGACTATCGACCGGAAAAAACAATGTTCTTATAGTAGGCCTGCGCTGTCCCATTAGCATTGTCAGAATCACTCATTATCGCAACACCATGCGCCTTATCAATTTTATGACCAAAAAAACGGTAATAGTCCTCAGCCACGTTTACGCTTTCTTGATGCCATTGACCTAAGCCTTGTATCCCGCAACGAACCGGAATCATTATCGCCTTTTTGCTAAATGGGTTTGGCCAAGAGGTCTTAGGTGTCTGCTTGTTGCACCAAATATAGTTAAGTGCCCGAGTTTGCCACGGGAAAAATCCATATTTCACGACAACATACAATCTAGCGGCATAATCGTCTCCCGCTTTCCTCTCGGGATCGTCGATGTTATAAACATTTTCTACGCGCCAAGACCAACTGAGAATGGGCGTTTTTTCCACATCAACGTCTAATTCACGATAAAGTGCCGATGCGGAAGACCGCGTGCTTGCCGACAATACTTTTTCGCCATCCATTTCAACAATACGATACCTGGTATTACCTACAAAACTTCTTTCCTGCCAGTTCGTCAGGCCATTATTTCTGAAATCGCCGATGACCAGTTCATTTTCCTCATAGCTTGGGACACTTTGAGACAACTGATTTTGGGCCAATAGGACACGGGGAAACACTAAGACCATAAGTGTTAGCGATAGGACTAATGCTCTCGATACTGTCATTCGATGGGCCCAACATGATGATTGAACAAGAAAAAGCGACAAATTTGTGATCCGAAACTGCGTAATAACGAAATTCCATACTATAATCAGAACTATCTAACCCACTCAGACTAACACCTTTTTATGTTCAACTATTATCCCGAACAACGATTCTTACCTTTCTTGCTTGAACAAGAGATAAAGCGCTTCCTTTCAGCAATGACCAACCGCTTACTTTTTACAATTCTGCTTGGGTTGGCCGCCTATCCAATTGCCGCCAATGCGGATATTTATAGTTCGAAAGACGAGCAAGGCAATAGCGTTTTTTCCGATCAGAATTCTTCCACTAGCAAAACGGTAAAATCGTCTGGAACAGCCAATTATTATACGCCGCTTAAAGTCTTGAAAACGGTAAAATTGTCGCCGAAGCAGACTTTGCCAACCACGGAAAGCCAGTTTTCGGCCGGTGACGAAAAGGAAGTAGCAAATGATCACGGAGGCAAAATACTCCGGTCCGAGTCGAAATGCCAACAAGAATACTCGCTGAGTTGTGACAAAATCGTAAACTGGAAAAAATATGCTGTAACGTCCTGTGGCAATGATAGCCGTTGCGACGACGAGGAATACCTCACCCGAAAATACAAGCCATTACCGACACAAGCGCTCTTGAATATTGCACGGCGTTCAGCCATACGGAATAATCGTGGAGATGACGAAATCACCCATTTCTTAAAAAGAAAATACACGAACTACTGCGAAAACCAAGCATCGATGAGCTGTAGTAAAGACGACGGCTGTAATCAGAAAATACTAGATACCTGTAAAGATCCCCGAAGCATTGAAGATATTTTTTCTAAATACAACAATCTGAGTATTTCAGAGAAGAAAAAAATCATCAAGCAAGCTCAAGCACTTGCGATTTCTAACAATACTGATCAACAATCATACAAGAAAAAAATAGCGGACCTGTTGAGTCTTTTGGTGACTAGGACCTTGCTAGGATTCTAATTGTTAGCCTCAGCAGTTTTATGTACAAGATTGAGAAGTAATTTGTCAGGCAGGTTTTACCTGCCGATTTTTCTTGTTCAGGGTACGAAACACTGGAAAAATTCGCCGGTAAAGCATCTTCTAATTGCAATAACCGAGTTACGCCAAAGGGAAGAAGAGAAACCCTGCCCCCTATTTTTTTGCGAATGTCTTTTTCGTATAGATATCAAAGCGAATAGCTTTTCCGTCGAGAGAAAAATTGGGTTTTTTACCCGCGAGAAATTCAGCTTTTTTGGGCCGCTTTACGACAACTCTATAGTTTGCTGCCGCAAGCGAAGCATCCAGTAATAGCGATCCGTCCTGATCGGGCCCTACAACATAATGGAAAGCTCGCATTTCCTTTTTTACGAGGGCTGATTTCTTTGAAGGCGGGAACATGGGATCAATAACAACAACGTCAGGCGGGTTAGATGTTGCGTGCTCATTGAGATACTGTATTGCATCGGCGTGAACTATTTGTAAGCGCTGCACTATGGATCTTAGATCTACATCGCCCAACAAACTGGCTCTTTGCAAACCATCTTCCAATAAAGAAAAAACGACCGGAGAGCGTTCGAGAGCAGTAACATCGTAGCCCCAACTGGCTAGAACAAAACAATCACGCCCCAAACCCGCCGTAACATCTAGCACTGAAGGCTTAGTGTCTTTAGGTCCAGACACGGCTTTGACGATTAGCTCACCTCCGCCTTTATTTCTTCGATATTCGCTGGCACCACCTAGATAGTCAACATAAACAGGCCCATCAGCTTTCACGCCTGTTTGCTGCAATGCTAAACCTTTATCCGTATATACAAGCACATACGAATTTGTTGCACCTGCCACCGCTGCTTCAACTAGAGGGAGCTGTAATCTATTGGCAAGCGCTTCACTTTGATGAAAATAGTCGGGATTGATCTGAACTGACAGATCCGATGTGTTATGAATAGTCACCAATCTACAACTTCATGGTCGCAAGGCGGCGGTGCTTAATAGCGAGTGATCATTTTGCTCGAGAAGATACTCAAGGTGACTACAATTGTGCTCGAGAGCCTCCATATACGGGTTCTTGCCATCAAAGTGCGCCTCAATATTCCGGTATAATCCACCAAATTGGCCATCCAGGCGATCGGTTATTGTCGCTTTCATATACTGCGGTGTTTTAATTAAGAGATCCTCAGCCGATTCATATATCACCTGTTCTGTGCCGTCAGCCAATTGCTGCTTCGACACCCCACCCAGCTCAAATTCTATGAATAGATGATCTCGACATTTTTCAAGATATGCAGGATCTGCCATTTGGGCAATAACATCGGCGGTACCGGCCAAGCTACCAATTATCCAATGCTTAGGTCCCGGTACCTTAATATCATCAAGCCTAAATTCGTAACCAGTGAAATGAACCAACTTTCCTGCTAAATCGACGATCGAACCCAATCCAATTCCAGGTAAGTATTCCGCCATAAACTGAGCGCTTCGGCTCACATGAATTTTTGTGTATTGCGCTCCGTGATTCACCGGCTCGTGAGCCCTGCGGATATATCCGGAATCGTGAAACAAGGCGACGACTAACCCTAATAATGCGAGGTCCGGGCCGAGTTGCTCTTCGCCTAGGTGATTTTTGTCATAACCATCGACAAGACGCGCCATTGCCAAACTAACATCAAGTACGTGCTGGATATCGTGATAGCTGGTATCACAGGCAAGAAAACCGGGCAATTCGCCACGATAAAGTAGTGCGAAATCCGCATAGAGGCGATTAATAATGGAAAAGTCGCTGTCGGGGTAGCGTTTTTTGAAAATATCTAAAACTGCAACACACACCGCTCGTGGGTCCGTGACATCTACAAGTCCGCTGACATCTTTACCTATCGTCTTTGTCTGACTCATAATAAAATCGAAACTCTTATCTCGTAAAGCGACACCTAAACTACCATAGTCAATAAATGACTTTTTCTCAATCTAAAAAACCTAGCACGACACGGAAAATAGCTCAAATAGTCCCAATCGAGCATTCCGCCAGTAACTTAAAGGCAGGGCACTCTCCCTGATATGAACCTTCAAATTTTGGCGCATGCGTCATCATTTGCTCTCTCGATAGAGAAACACAGGAGCCTTGAATCTCAACCGAGGTCGAACACCTCAAGGTAGACGCACATTTCTTAACCCCAAAAACACACTTTTTAATCCAATACCCGTATATGTACAATGAGCAATAAAAATGGAATTGCCTAGAGGCATTCGCTTTTCAGCACCAAGAAGCTTTCCCAGTACGATTTCATTGGCAGCCAACCGTCTCCCATTCCCCCTAAAATGTAATGTCCTCTGCCCAGTAATGAATTACGATCGGTTCGCCCATGACTGCTTTTCCGGCTTCGAGCTCTGTTTCGACCACTTACATATCACGACCTACAATTTTACAGTCTACTTCATGGCATTACATTATTTTCGCCTCCTAATTTGGTCCACACATTTATACAAACATCATACCCATGCCGCCAGAATACTGGTGGACTACCTGCATGTCTGTGGGCTCCAGATTGATAAAACCGATATGCCGTTTGATTCTTGCCTTAACGACAGTGCCCACTGGAATAGGTCTATGATTACCTAAAAAAACATAAGCACCACCATCGGATAGATCTTTTCCTTTAAGCTCCAAAACGCCAATACTTGGATGGCTTATTTCGACCATGGTACTTTTGTTGATTCGCTCATACTTCCTTTGCTCATTCATCGCAATGCCTTCTTTATGTGTTCATAACCTCAAAGATAGGTCAATGTGAAGAAATATTACAGTTTTGTATTGTCCATAGTGTCAGAAAAAATATCGCAAGCTCGGATTTTCATGTTTTTCATTTACGAATGTACTGCGCACCCCATGTCTAGGGCGAGCATTCAAATAGGGCAATCGTCTTTCTAACATAAGCAGAAAATTTATTGCCTTTACAAATTAACTTCAATTTTTAATATTATTTATTCAAAATCAAAACAAAATCATAACAAAATCAATAGAATCGTGTTTTTTAATAGAGCAAGGAAATAACATGAATCAAGCTTCGCTAACGTCAGTATTGTTGACCTCCGTCCTAGTAACTCTTCCGTTGGCTGCCCTTAGCTATGAGAAAGGAGATCTGATCGTTCGCGCCGGTGTAGCTTCAGTCGAACCAGACGACAGCAGTAGCCTGGTTACCGCCGGAGTTCTAGGCCCAGTGTCCGAACCCGGTTTAAACGTCGATAGTGATATGCAACTATGACTTACCGTTAGCTACATGCCGATCGACCATATTGCTATAGAACTGCTGGCTTCTACGCCATTTTCGCACGACGTGAATTTGAAGGGTAATGGGATCGCCGAAGCTGTCCCTAGTTTGCCTAACGCAACACATATAGCAACTGTCGAGCATTTACCACCTACCTTGAGTTTACAGTATTTTTTTCTGGACCCGATGAGTAAATTTCACCCCTATACGGGGTTTGGAGTCAACTACATAATCATATTAGATGAGGACTTAAGTAGCAAAGCGGAATGGAATTAGGTGCAAAAAACCTAGATGTCGATAACTCTATCGGACGTTCTTTTGAACTCGGCTTTGATTACCGACTTAATGAACATTGGCTCATTAACGCTAGTGCATGGAATATAGACTTTGATACAGAGGCAATTTTTTACTCTGCTATAGGAAAGGTGAAAGGTGAAAGTCGATATAGATGTCGACCCTTTGGTACATATGCTGTCTGTTGGTTATAAGTTTTAACAAAGTATTGTTACTTGCGATATTAACAACACCTTCAGTTATCACTCACAGCTATTTAAACAACAGATCTCTAACAGTAAAACAATTTGCAGCCCATTTATTTAATAATAATAATAATCTAGACAAAACAATACTTTGCCAGCACTCATTGCGTCAACCTCAAAATTTAGAATCTTCTCCCGCTGCCAGCTTCCTACTTTTCGCCTACCACTGACTGCAGAAAAATGTTCCATCGCGATTCAGCTATCATATCTTACTAATGGCAGACCAAATATCAGCGAATAAAACAGCCTATGCTTCCACTCTCATAAGAATTATCGCGTCTCAAACAAGTGCAAAAAATCGTATTTTCAAATAACAGACTATCAATCGGTAAAACTTGGCGCAGCTCCCATGTCCCATGCGATCACTGAGCCCCCCATGATAACGGTGATAAGAACTAAGCAGAATGCGATAACAGCACTCGCGTACAAAAAACCTCTCTCTTTAGGTATACCCATAACGATAGGAATGCCAATATATAATAAATACACGGCATAACAGGCCGCGACCACACCTAAAACTAGTGAGACCCACAACACTGGGATAAACCCGATGGCCCCTACTATGAACAGCGGCGTTGCGGTGAATGAAGCTATAGAAATACACTTAGCGAGATTTGAAACATTTGCCGCACCGGTAGAATAGGTTTCTGACATCCAATGCATCATGTATCCAATAGCATAAACCGACGCAACCATAACAAAATAAAATAGAATAGTTATCGTTGCAGCACTGTCAGTAGTCAATCTTGTTGTGTCGCCATCTCCTACTGTCCAACCGACCACAGTTGTTCCGTAATACCATGCGAAAGCTGGAACGCAAGCAAAAACAGCGGTATAAAGAAAAGCAGATAACAACGAAAAATTACCTTTTTCGGCTATCGCTTGCCATTGAGCTTCTGGTCGAATCATCAACCCGATAATATTTGGAATCATAATTTTATCCTTTCGCAATTTTCTAGTTTCTAATTTCTAAGCTAATTACTATTTACGTTTCCTATTTCCTACTTTCCGTTTTAGGGCCTAAACCAAATTAGACGTCAACAGACCTTCCGTTTTCAAAAAAACGTGTCAGTTCATTGGTTTATACCTATCGGCGCAACAACTACATGAAGATTAGCACTGTGATGACCGTGCTTTTGTTGGTCACCCCACGCGTGCTTCCACGGCACAATGATGGTGATGATACCCATGAGAATGATCGTTAAACCTGCATAGACACGAACGCGTTTATCGCGCAACCGAGATAACAAATTTTGACTCAGAAAACCTACCGACAACATTGCAGGCAAGGTTCCAACTCCGAATGCAATCATAAATAATGCTGACTGCTGCCACTGCGCTGTCGCCAGCGCCCAACTCAGGGTCGAATAGACCAGTCCACAAGGTAGA
>JBLHNZ010000050.1:0-14174 GCA_047623245.1 Oceanicoccus sp.
GAGGGGGTCTAGTACCAATTCAAGATTTGATAGTTCGGCCATTACTGACTGCCACTGAGACACTTGTTGATACTCAATGCTGTCGAGTACGCGGTTTCCAGGCCAACCTATGTCTGCTAACAGAGATTGGAAAACGAGAGTCCATTCAGTAGGGAGTCTAGATATTGATTTTTCCGAGTCGCGAATAAGGTTAGCTTGACTCTGGAGTAATTCCGGAAAATACCAACGAGAGTTGTTCCCCTGGTTTTTGTCAGTTGTCTTTTCTGCTAACTGGCGAAAACGCGCGAAGGATATTGAATCGGCCTTTTCCATTCTCAATAACGACATGAGTCGGCTTCGAAAATGAAAATCTATGGCTGTATCGGTCTCTCGGTCGAGCCCATAAAAGGGAGACTGCGTAATCGTTTCAAGCGTCTCAATGTTCTGGTCTGAGACTTGTAACGACAAAATATCAAGCGCCGCGCTAATGATAGGGGCTTCCAACAATGGATAGCCAGCCGACAGATTAAAAGGGAGGTTCTTTCGAGGTTCGACATCGCTGAGGGTGTCATTTGTTAGATTCGAAGTCGTTGCTACTTTGTTAAACTCTGGCTCGAATACCTCCTGCAGAACTCTCTGTACATCCTGGCGTTGCTGCGCCAAATCTGGAATCACTATCGCTACTGTAGCTGACTTATTGTTCTCCAAAATACTTTTTGCCCAAATAGCAGCAGCTAGTAGTTCTATTTTTCCCGTGTCACACGCAATTATATCGACAGAAGCATTAGATTTTGGCGTGTCGACATGATTAAACTTCCCTGCCGAGTTCAAAAGCCGATTGTAAAGTGGTGCGATACTTTCAAAGGCAATTCCGTAAATCGACTCTGGTCGCTCTAAATCACCCGCGTTAAATGCATCGATAACAATTTGGGTTCGGTGCGTTCTGGTAATCCAGGAATGTTCTTTACACATAAGCTCGAATTGGTTGATCCAGGACAAAAATACAGCGCTGTCTTCCCCTTCGTTAAATTGAGCCTTTAGCGAGTCTGAACAAACGTCTTGATCCCATTCAAGCAGTGTTCGGTAAGCCGCAGCGGCTTGCGCCGCAGTTGCCGATGGCCTTAAGAGCGCTTGCCCCAACGATGATTCACTTACAATACGTTCCCAAACCACCTGCTCGTGATTTGGGCTGAGAACAGAAGATTTTAATGCAGGCAAAAACGCGGAGCATATAAGATCGCGCCAACATTGATCAATCCAACCTTGCAGCGAATTGACATTAGGCGGTTCGAGAACCTGAATGTCGTTTGTTTGATTAAGATGGATCGCGTATGCCGTAGATATTCGGCTGGCCAATCTTTGATTGGGGGTCACAAAAAACTCACCCCGGTCAAGTAGACCGAGAATCGGGCGAACGTCAAATAGGGAAATCTGTCGTGACATGGATCTTTTTACTAGATGAGTTTAACAATCGTTTCTGTTCAAATGGATATTGCTTCAAACACAATCTCCACGTAAGCAGCCGATTGTAACCTTCTTGACAGACAAATGCCTTAATATTATTCAGTCGAATAAGTCTTTTAAACTCAAAAACTTACAGCTCTTTTGTAAAGCTATAAATAATTTGATTTAAACTCGAATTTCCTGTTTTGATTTGAGTAATCCAAACTCGAATCAGCTACAATCTACGGTTCGACGCGCTGGACTGATTAGGCTCCTCACCGGTAAACCGTAACGACACTATAAAAGAACGGGAAAAAATCATGACCGATACTGTAGTAGACAATTTAAACGTAGAATCACAGGAAATTCTGATCACACCAGAACAGCTTAAAGTCGAAGTTCCTATGTCAGAAGCCGCCGCACAGCGCGTAGCCGAAAGCCGAGACGTGATTCGCAATATCCTCGACGGCAAAGATCACCGTCTATTTGTTGTTGTAGGTCCATGCTCGATCCACGACGTAGATGCTGCGCTTGACTATGCAGCGAAATTGAAAGGTTTAGCTGCTGAGCTCGAAGATACTCTCTTTATTGTTATGCGAGTCTATTTCGAAAAGCCGAGAACAACCGTTGGCTGGAAAGGGTTGATTAACGATCCTCACCTTAACGACTCATTTAAAATTCAAGAGGGGCTTCACATCGGCAGAAAATTGCTGTTGGATATAGCTGAGCTCGGACTTCCGACGTCAACCGAAGCACTTGATCCAATCTCACCTCAGTATATGCAGGACTGTATTGCTTGGTCGGCTATCGGAGCGCGAACCACTGAATCCCAAACTCATCGCGAAATGGCAAGCGGCCTCTCTTCGTCAGTGGGTTTTAAGAATGGTACAGATGGCGGGCTTGAAGTCGCGATGAACGCGATTCAATCAGCAAGTAAGCCGCACCGGTTCTTAGGTATCAATGGCGAGGGACAGGTAGCGGTAATTCGAACAAAAGGTAATCCCTATGCCCATGTCGTTCTGCGGGGAGGGTCAAAAGGCCCGAATTTCGATTCGGTTCATATTGAACTCACGGAGCAGGCGCTCGAAAAAGCCGGGGCTCCCAAGAACATTATGGTCGATTGTTCACATGCCAACTCTAGCAAAAGGCCCGACTTGCAGCCAAAAGTTGTCGACGATGTTTGCAGTCAGATAGTGTCGGGAAATCAATCAATTATTGCTTTAATGATCGAATCGAATATCAACGAAGGTAATCAGCCTATCCCTGAAGATCTTTCCAAACTCGCCTATGGCGTATCGGTAACAGATGGTTGCATAGACTGGGAAACGACGGCGGAGTCTCTGAGATCGCTGCGCATTAAACTGAAAGACGTTTTACCAAGAAGAAGCGCACCTTAATACTGAGTTGTAGAGGGCTGAAACAGATTCAGCCCTCTACACAGTAAAGCCGTCAGGCCTTCGCGGTTTATTAATTTGGTTATTTCCCTACAAAAATCGGATCTCGTTTTTCCAAAAATGCAGTCCTCGCCTCTTTAGCATCGTCGCTTGAAAAAGCGCGCCTGATATTTGAAACCTCATACCGAAGTTGTTGCTCCATATCCGTGGTTTCCAATGACCTTGTCATTCCACGCTTTAATAACCGGAAAGTAACGGGGGACCATTTGCATAAATCTTGGCAGTAGTCAGTTAGTCGCTGCTCAAACTTATCGTCATCAACTACTTCCCCGGCCATGCCTAAAGCAACCGCCTGCTCCCCGTTAGCTGAAGTATTTTCAAGCATAAATCGCATAGCTTTTTCGTAGCCCATAATTTGTGGCAGTGTGATTGTTAAACCCGCGTCTGGAGAGCCCCCTATTCGTGTATACCCGGCCATCAGGCGGGCACTCTTACTGACTATTCGAATATCTGTCGCCATCGCAAGACCCAAGCCCGCGCCCACAGCAACACCGTTTATGCCTCCTACTATTGGCTTATCGCAAACCCTTCGCATAGAAAGCAAGAAGTGCCCCACCCAGCCAATGTCATCGAGTTGCTGGCTGAGAGGGCTTAAGGGAGATGCTGGTTCGCCTGGACCGGTTAAATCCAAGCCTGAACAAAATGCGCCTTCTTTGCCAGTAACCGCAATAACCCAAACGTTATCATCCTTTGCCGCTTGTTCAATCGCAGAAATAACTCCCCACGCAAGTGCATCGTTAATTGCATTTTTTTTCTCCGGCCGATTTAGCCTAATAGTTCGAACATGACCGAGATCACTGACCTCTACGACGTTACTCATAAATTACTCTCACATAGACTGGTACAATTTTTCAATAAACGAAACGGAGGTCGTAGCTAATGACGCGCGAAAAAAAACCGCGACTAGCGCGGTTTCCTACCTTCTCAATACAGATCAGGTATTCTGTAGATAAATATATTTATCTACTTAAAGGGAATAGCTAAAACCTATTCCATTGCCCTAAAGCAAAATTTAAACAGGCTTAACGTTCTCAGCTTGTGGGCCTTTTTGACCTTGTGTTACTGTAAATTCTACCTTTTGGCCTTCTGCTAGTGTCTTAAAGCCGTCGCTGTTGATAGCGCTAAAGTGTACAAATACATCGGGGCCAGACTCTTGCTCAATAAAACCAAAACCTTTGCTTTCGTTGAACCATTTTACAGTGCCAGTAGTTTGATCAGACATTTTTCAAATCCTATTGCTTTTACGTAAGTAATTATTATATGCCCACTTAAGCTCGCAACCTAAACGAACATAAACAGCATACTTGGATTAGCTGAGAAAAAGTGGTGTTACTTATGAAGAACAGGACGAGTTACTAACTACTTCTGGAACATCGTAATGATTGAACATAAAAACAAGCCGTATTTTCAAGCTGCTCACATTCTATACCTCTTGACAATTCCGTCAAGCCTTAATTATCATTATTTTTCGTACATTAGGCCTAGAAATCAGCCAGTTGAGGAATGATCGTTGAGCTCCTCGGCAACAAACAGCTATGTTGCCGAGGATAGCCTCTATTTAAGTGGTAGGCCCCTTACGCCATCTCGCGCTATTTAAAATAGGCCTGAGAGTTATCAGTATGGTCAGTTACGTCCCTGACAGCAGTCAGTTGAGGGACCTGACCGAGTAAACTTTTTTCAACGCCTTCTTTCAGAGTCGCTTCGACCATTCCACAACCTTGACACCCTCCTCCGAATTGAAGAATAGCTACCGATTCAGAAGTGACTTCTACCAAAGAAACTTCACCGCCATGTGATGCTAGTGAAGGATTTACCTCGTTATATAAAACATAATTAACCCGATCCTCAATGGAGCTATCGTCATTAACTTTTGGTAGCTTTGCATTGGGGGCCTTTATCGTCAGCTGTCCGCCCATTCGGTCTTTGGCATAATCGACAAAAGCTTCGTCCAGAAAAGCAATGCTACGTAGTTCGTATCGCGCCGTTAACTTCTCGTACTCCATCACGATATCATCGTCTTGCACATCGTCGGCTCGGCAATAAGCAATACATGTTTCAGCCTTCGGTGTGCCGGGACTGTTTACAAACATTCTAATGCCTAGTACATCATCATCTTGGTCGGCCAACAATTCCGCCAAATAATTTTGTGCGGATTCCGTAATCGTTAAATTCAACTCAGCTACTGCGGTCATCGCGGGAAATTCCTCTAAAAGATTATCGTACCAAACAATCCAAACATTGGATCAAATGGTATTAACTATATCGAAATATATTGATATAGTTTTACTTTGTGTCACAATTCAACCTTAACCGCCCCATTATACCTTTTATCCCAAGGGTAGAAAGGAGAAAAAAGTAAATATTTTCCCTAAAAACCTTATAATATTCATGGTTTTAGCTCTACACCACAGACGCTTAATATCCTCATTATTTGATAAGACGATAACCTATGGACACCAATAGAACTAAACGTATTGCTGAGTTTCACCAGTCTTTAAAAGACCGGATCCTGATTTTGGACGGAGCGATGGGCAGTATGGTGCAAACCTACCAACTTGAAGAAGCTGATTATCGCGGGGATAGGTTCGCGAGCTTCCATGTTGACGTTAAGGGCAATAATGACCTACTGTCCATCACCAATCCCGACATAATACTGGAGATTCATAACGCGTATCTTGAGGCCGGCGCAGATATTATAGAAACGAACACATTTAACGCTACCAGAGTCTCTCAAAGTGACTACGAATTAGAAAGTATTGCGAAGGAGTTGAATGTTGCCAGCGCGTCAATAGCAAGACTGGCGGCAGACACAGCGACGAAAGCAAACCCGGACAAGCCTAGGTTTGTTGCTGGCGTTGTAGGGCCTACGAGTAGAACTGCGACAATCTCTCCAGATGTCAATGACCCCAGTTATCGCAATGTGAGTTTTGATGAACTTGTTAGTGACTACACCGAGGCTACCGAAGGTCTAATTCAAGGTGGCGCAGACATCATTTTGATCGAAACATCCTTCGATACGCTAAACGCAAAAGCAGCGATCTTTGCTATTCAAGGCGTATT
Source organism: Oceanicoccus sp. (assembly GCA_047623245.1). Classification (GTDB taxonomy): domain Bacteria; phylum Pseudomonadota; class Gammaproteobacteria; order Pseudomonadales; family Dasaniaceae; genus Oceanicoccus. The sequence goes on from JBLHNZ010000050.1 coordinate 5,937, forward strand.
TGAAAATCTGGGATTTGAGTTGCCGATAATGATCTCTGGAACCATAACTGACGCTAGTGGTCGCACTCTATCTGGCCAAACATCGGAAGCTTTTTGGTATTCCGTAGCCCACGCCCGGCCGATCAGTATTGGTTTAAATTGTGCTCTGGGTGCGAAAGAGCTAAGACCCTATATTCAATCGTTATCGATAGTTGCCGACACATACATTAGCGCACATCCGAATGCAGGACTACCCAACGAATTTGGTGAATATGACCAGTCTGCAGAAGAAATGGTAGACATTATTGAAGAGTTCGCTGCCAGCGGTTTTCTAAACATCGTTGGTGGGTGCTGCGGCACAACTCCCGCTCATATTAAAGCCATTGCTGAGGCGGTTGCCGAGCACCAACCTAGATCCATTCCATCAATCGCGCCCGCGTGCCGGCTTAGTGGCTTAGAACCGTTTGTTATCGATGACAGCTCACTCTTTGTTAATATCGGAGAGCGCACCAATATTACCGGGTCAGCAAAATTCAAGCGCCTGATTTTAGAAGAAGATTATGACACTGCTCTGGAAGTTGCTTTAGAGCAAGTTCAGAGTGGCGCCCAGATTATCGATATCAACATGGACGAAGGAATGCTCGACTCGCAATCGGCAATGGTAAAATTCTTACACATGATTGCCTCTGAGCCCGATATATGCCGTGTGCCGATCATGATCGATTCGTCGAAATGGGAGATCATCGAAGCGGGGCTAAAGTGCGTGCAAGGAAAATCTGTTGTCAATTCAATAAGCTTGAAGGAAGGAGAGCAGGAGTTCATCGAAAGAGCTAAGTTGTGCTTGCGATATGGCGCAGCCATTATTGTTATGGCATTTGATGAAGATGGTCAGGCAGATTCCGAGGCGAGAAAAAATCAAATATGTAAACGCTCCTACGATATTTTGGTCAATGTTGTTGGTTTTCCGCCTCAGGATATTATTTTTGATCCCAATATATTCGCAGTAGCTACCGGCATAGAAGAACACAATAACTATGCCATAGATTTTATACGCAGTTGCGAATACATACGTAGGGAGCTCCCTTTCGCACAGATTTCCGGCGGTGTAAGCAATGTTTCCTTTTCTTTCAGAGGGAACAATCAGGTTCGAGAAGCAATCCATTCAGCGTTTTTATACCATGCAATAAAAGCTGGATTAACTATGGGGATTGTTAACGCGGGACAGCTGGCGATTTATGCCGATATTCCGGATCAGTTACGCGAATATGTCGAAGACGTAATACTCAATAAACGCGACGATTCTACGGAAAGGCTGCTAACGATTGCAGACAAATTCTCAGGGGATGGTGCGGTAAGGCCCGAAGAGAATCTTGAATGGCGCGACTGGCCTGTTAGAAAGCGTCTTGAACACGCCTTGGTGAAAGGCATCAATGCATACATAGTGGAAGACACCGAGGAAGCTCGGCAGCAGTCGGACCGACCTATCGAGGTTATTGAAGGCCCGCTAATGGATGGTATGAATGTTGTTGGTGATCTTTTTGGCGACGGCAAAATGTTTTTGCCTCAAGTCGTTAAGAGCGCACGAGTAATGAAGCAATCAGTTGCTTATTTAACCCCTTACATCGACGCAGAAAAAGATGGTACCTCCAAAAATAATGGCATAATTGTTATGGCAACTGTAAAAGGAGATGTCCACGACATAGGGAAAAATATTGTTGGCGTTGTTCTGCAGTGTAACAACTTTGAGGTTATAGACCTTGGGGTCATGGTCTCTTGCGAAAAAATTCTCACCGCAGCGCGGGAAGCAAATGCAGATATTATAGGCTTAAGTGGGTTAATAACGCCGTCCTTAGATGAGATGGTGTATGTCGCAAAGGAAATGCAGCGTCAGAAAATGGACGTGCCTTTGATGATCGGGGGAGCAACCACATCAAAAGCGCACACAGCAGTAAAGATTGAACCCCAGTACCAAAATTCTGGCGCAATTTATGTTTCTGATGCCTCTCGTAGTGTTTCTGTTGCCAGCAAGTTAATGAATGCAGATAAAAGAGATGAATTTGTTCAAACACACAGAGAGGAATATGAAAAAATAAGAATACGAAATGCAAATCGTAAACCTAAATCCTCTTCTTTAACTTATCAAAAGGCTATCGAAAATGGATTCAAGATAGACTGGCAAGGATACACCCCGCCCACGCCCCAATTCCTCGGCGTCAGAGTTTTTGACAACTACGACCTACAGTCTTTAATCGACACTATCGACTGGACACCCTTTTTTATTACTTGGGATCTTGCCGGGAAATATCCAAAGATTCTCAGCGACGAAAAGGTCGGCGAAGCTGCCACAGCGCTTTTCAAAGATGCACAGGAAATGTTGAAAAACTTGATAGGCAAAAAACTAATCAAAGCGAAGGCTGTTATAGGTTTTTGGCCGGCAGCCACTACTGACCACGATGATATTGAACTTTACAGCGACATAGGCAAGTCCGAGCTAGTGGGCAAACTACATCACATTCGCCAACAAACTCAAAAGCCGAATGGTAAGGCAAACTTGAGTATTGCGGATTTTGTCGCCGACAAGTCATCTGGTTTACAAGACTACGTAGGAGGCTTTGTTGTCTCTACCGGATTCGGTGTTGACGAATTGGCTAGTAAATATCAGGCTGATGGCGACGATTATAATGCAATAATGGTTAAAGCTCTCGCAGATAGGCTGGCAGAGTCATTTGCCGAGCACATGCATTTGCGAGTAAGAAAAGAGTTTTGGGGATATGCCAGCCAAGAATCGCTAGGCAACATGGAGTTAATAAAGGAGCGCTATACTGGCATTCGACCAGCCCCCGGCTACCCAGCTTGTCCTGACCATACGGAGAAAGGGACTTTGTTTTCACTTTTATCCGCAGAAGAGAATATTGGAGTGTCATTGACTGAGCACTTCGCAATGTCGCCTGCCGCGGCAGTTAGTGGTTTTTATTACTCGCATCCGCAATCCAGCTATTTCGCGACCGGGAAAATCTCGAAAGACCAGGTGAGCAGTTTGGCACAGCGTAAATCAATGCGGGTAGCAGAGCTAGAGCGCTGGCTGACACCTGTTTTGGACTACGACGCCTAAGCGCCATTCATCTTTTAATCGACGAGTACCAACAAAAAATGAACAACCATACAGACAATCCAAAAAAGAAGGCAAGTATTGAATCTGGCAACGAGCTAGATGAATCAAAAAAGCCCACGATATTAGAAGTTATCTTCAGCGTGATGGCGGCCTTTGTCGGAATTCAAAGCAGAAAGAACAAAGAAAGAGACTTTAAGCACGGCAACTTCAAAGTATTTGTCGTTGTTGCTGCCGCGTTCACGCTACTGTTCCTGGTAACGATTATTGCTATCGTTCAATTGGTCACTAACTAGAGTTATGAGTAAATGAATCAAAGAGCCACTATCAACAGAGGGCGAGATACATGCAAGCCTAATAGTTATAGTGACTTAGAGTAAATACCTCGCAAATCACTTTGATTTCAAATTCGGGTTTGCGACATAAATATATTGATAGCTCTAACTCGGTAGACCGCTCAACCAATAAACTACAGTCGCGACAACGACCGCAATTGTTGCCGTCGCTGCCATTGCATCAGCTAACCCATCGTTATATTTTGTATCTTGTTGATCAGACATTTTATATTCCTGTTTATAGAGACCAGCGCATTATACCTATTATTTTATAGGCTTAAAGTGCTTGTTTAGCTTTATATTCAATGAAATTCAGCGCTCTCCTAAAATCAGAAGATTGTGTCCTATAGTTATAAGGGCGATTTACTATATCGAGAATTCCGATTACTGAGTACGTGGATTTCTACAACTTAACTCGCCCACTTGCCCCTTTTTTAGTATGATGCCTGTCCTCTTTAAGGTCAGAATCGAATATTTTATGTATATTTACGACAAGCATGACAAGCGTCTGATCGCAGAACGTGTTGCACAATACCGCGACCAAACTGCGCGCTATCTATCGGGTGGAATTTCCGAAGAACAGTTTTTGCCTTTACGGTTACAAAACGGCCTATATATCCAACGATTGGCGCCGATGCTTCGCATTTGTATCCCTTATGGTACGTTCAACTCCGTCCAAATGCGTAAACTTGCATCCGTATCACGCAACTATGATAAAGGATATGCGCATTTTAGTACCCGCCAAAACCTCCAGCTGAACTGGCCAAGACTCGAAGAAGTTCCGGATATATTAGAGGAGCTCGCTTCTGTGGATATGCATGCAATCCAAACGAGTGGTAACTGTATTCGCAATACAACAACCGATCAGTTTGCAGGCGCGGCGTCCGATGAAATTGAAGATCCCCGTCCTTATTGCGAAATCATCAGGGAGTGGTCAACGTTTCATCCTGAGTTTGCGTTTTTACCTCGGAAATTTAAAATTGCTGTCTGTGCTTCTGCAAGTGACCGTGCTGCGATCAATCTCCACGATATAGGTATTGATGTGGTTCATAATGATGATGGGGAGACAGGTTTTCGTATCCTCGTTGGCGGCGGCTTGGGTCGAACTCCAGTAATCGGAACAGAAATAGTAGAGTTCTTGCCCAAGCAGCATTTGATCACCTATTTGGAGGCAATTCTTCGAGTCTATAACCAGCTCGGGCGCCGTGACAATAAGTACAAAGCAAGAATTAAAATACTTGTTCGTGCGATGGGCATCGAAGCGTTCAGGGAAAAAGTTGAACACGAGTGGAGTACTTTGAAGGACGGACCATCGACTTTGACCGAAGCAGAGTTTTCACGGGCTAAGTCTTTTTTCCTTTCACCAGACTACAAAGAGATTGATGACGATGTGTCCGAGGTTAGTTTAAAAACTCAATCGATGAAGGACAAGTCCTTTGGGGTCTGGCTAGATAGAAATACCAACGCTCATAAAGCGCCGGGCTACGTATCTGTTACTCTATCGCTAAAGCCGACAGGATATGCGCCAGGCGACGTTAGCGACCGACAAATGGAAACAATTGCAGATCTAGCCGACCAATACTCCTTCGGCGAAATTCGTGCCAGCCATCAACAAAACGTAATACTTCCTCACGTAGAAAAGTCTGACCTACTAGAATTGTGGATGGAAGCGAAAAAGCATGGGTTTGCCACTGCAAATATTGGCTATCTTACCGACATCGTTTGCTGTCCTGGCGGTGATTTTTGCGCGTTGGCCAACGCTAAATCATTACCCATTGCAGAAGCTATTCAACGAAAATTTGACGATGCCGATTATCTCCATGACATCGGGGAAATCGACCTTAATATTTCAGGCTGTATGAACGCTTGTAGCCATCACCATATAGGGCATATAGGTATATTGGGCGTCGACAAAAAAGGCCAGGAGTTTTACCAGATCTCTTTGGGAGGAAGCCAGGACAGAGATACCTCTCTGGCAAAAATCCTAGGCCCCTCCTTTTCCAAAGACGAAGTACCGGATATTGTTGAAAAAGTCATAAGCACCTATGTTGAGCTGCGGACGGATGAAGAAACATTTCTCGACACCTACCGACGGATAGGCCTTAACCCCTTCAAGGAGAAAGTCTATGCCAAGTAATATTATTTTAGACGGAATGATCGCCGAAGACCTTTGGCAAGTTGTGGACAAAGACGCAATCGATGTCCCTGAAGGGCTGGCTATTATTCCGCAGGCTTTATGGAACAGCAACAAGGCTAGTTTCGCACAGAGGAAGGAAATTGGTGTGTGGCTCGACAGCGAGGAACCTCCGCAACTTATCGCGGATGATCTCGAAAATTTCTCTTTAATTGCGATCAATTTTGGCGGGTTTATGGACGGGCGCGGCTTTTCGTATGCCAGAGAGCTCCGCGAAGCGTATAATTTTAAGGGAGAGATTAGGGCTATAGGAAGTTTTCTCCGAGACCAGCTTTTCTACCTAAAGCGCTGTGGTTTCAACTCATTTGCTCTAAAAGATACAGATCAGGAAGAAGCGCTGGCCAGTCTTGAGGTTTTCTCAGATAGTTATCAAGCTGGTGCAGATCAACCGATTCCATTATTTAGTCGGCGTGAAGATTAATTTAGCTAACAGGAGCAGGATGCTATAAGCTTACCTAATAATAATTGATAGTCGCAGTGTCTGTTCCACGAACACACTGCAACTCACTAGCGGCATTATACCATGGAAGAAAACAGTATAACTTTCGCCTTTTTTTTGATTTTCTCTGGCGCCTCAGTATTGGCGTCGATAGCCCTGTACACCCGCCAGCCACTGTTAATTGCCTACATTGTACTGGGCGCCTTAATCGGGCCCTACGGCATGGGCTTCGTAACCGATCTCAAGCTACTTTCAGACATATCGCATTTCGGTATTATCTTTTTACTTTTTTTGCTCGGGCTAGACATGCAGCCCCAGGCACTGCTTTCGACCCTTAAAAAAGCCACTTTAGTTGCAATAGCAAGCTCTTTAATTTTCGCTACAACAGGGTATACCGTCGCGATTAGCTTCGGTTTTTCACATACTGAGGGAATCGTCATTGGAGCTGCGATGATGTTTTCGAGCACTATAATTGGCATAAAACTATTGCCAACAACGGTACTTCATCATCGTCACGTTGGTGAGATAATGATAGGGCTTTTACTGCTTCAGGATGTGATAGCGATCTTTGTATTGCTCGTGCTTCTTAGTGGAGACGTTGGAGATTTCAATGGATTGATATTGTTGAAAACCATCATTGCTCTTCCTTTATTTATCATTGCATCGATAGGTTTCGTAAAGTATATATTGCTAAAACTGATTCAAAAGTTTGACCGTTTCCACGAGTATATTTTTCTCCTCGCTATCGGCTGGTGTCTCGGGCTCGCCGAAGCTGCCCATGTAGTGGGTTTATCAGCAGAAATTGGCGCCTTTATTGCGGGAATTTCATTGGCTACCAGCCCTATTTCACAGTACATCGCCATCAACCTTAAGCCACTACGAGACTTTTTTCTGGTTTTATTCTTCTTTTCTTTGGGAGCCCGCTTTGACCTAAGTTTGTTAGGCGAAGTCATTGTTCCTGCGATTATTTTGGCCAGCTTAATGCTGTTGTTGAAGCCTGGTGTTTTCTATGTGTTGCTGAAAAGGTTAAGCGAGAAAAAACGCCTGGCCTGGGATATCGCTTTTAGGCTGGGGCAAATTAGTGAATTCTCTCTGTTAATAGCCTATGTTGCGACCGGTACAGCGCTCATTGGCAAAGAGGCTTCTCACCTGATTCAAGCGACCGCAATTATTACTTTCATCGTTTCTTCTTATATCGTCATTCTAAACTGTCCCACACCCATAGCTATTTCAGACAAATTACGTAGAGACTAGGCAACAGGCTAGGAGTTTACAGTCGTCGGTTTTTCACTAGGCGCTCATTTTTACGGATAAAAAGACAAAAAAAAGCCCGACTAATGTCGAGCTTTTACAAACTTACTACATCAGCAATCTACAAAGCAGCGTCCAATTCAGGAATAGCGACAAACAAGTCCGCAACTAGTCCGTAATCAGCAACCTGGAAAATGGGTGCATCTTCATCCTTGTTAATGGCAACGATTACTTTACTGTCCTTCATACCCGCAAGATGCTGAATAGCTCCGGAGATACCAACAGCAATATACAAATCGGGAGCTACAATCTTCCCGGTCTGACCTACCTGCATATCATTGGGGACAAAACCAGCATCAACTGCCGCTCTTGAAGCGCCAACTGCAGCACCAAGTTTATCTGCTATTTTTTCTAGCATTTGGAAGTTTTCGCCATTTTGCATGCCGCGTCCTCCCGAAACAATGATACTTGCAGCGGTAAGTTCGGGGCGATCGCTTTTGGCAACCTCTTCACTGACGAAGCTCGAAAGGCCAGCATCGCTAACAATGGACAGTGCTTCTACAGGAGCGTTTCCGCCTGTAGCTGAAACGCCATCAAAGGCTGTACCACGAACTGTAATAACTTTAATCGCATCTTCTGACTGGATTGTAGCGATAACGTTACCAGCGTATATTGGACGCTTAAACGTATCGGCACTTTCAACCGAGATTATCTCTGAAATCTGATCCACATCTAGTAACGCTGCAACTCGTGGCGCAATATTCTTACCATTGGTCGTTGCTGGAGCTAAAATATGGCTATAATCTTTGGAAATCTCTACGACTAATAGGCTAACATTTTCCGGAAGCTGATTTGCATATACTGCATTATCAGCGACCAAAACTTTGGTCACGCCTTCAATATTAGAAGCCTCTTCACCTGCGGGTCCACA
>JBLHNZ010000051.1:0-14172 GCA_047623245.1 Oceanicoccus sp.
CCAGCGTAACGAGACCGGAGCCAACAGTGACGAGGAAGCTACATTTTTTGAAACGTTTTCTGCTGTCGCAGATGATGCCGATTTTATACTCGAAATTTTACGTAAATGGGATAAAGATTTTCGTTGGTTTACGATTATTGCGAACAAAGACCCACAGCGAGTTAAAGAACTGCTTTTTCACGAGCATACTTTACCTGGTTTTAATGACAGCGGCGCACATTTAACCAACTTGGCTTTCTATGATGGCAATTTGGTTACCTTAAAAATTGCTGCCCAGGAATCTCTTGATAAAGTGAGTGAAGCAGTAAAACGATTGACTCACGAACCGGCACAATTTTTTGGTATCGACGTCGGTAATCTCAATATCGGGGCACAGGCTGATCTAATTGTCATAGACCCACAGGCCCTGAAAAACTACGACTCAGACAGTAAGCGTGAGATAAAATATCGAGATGATTTTCAAAATGAGCAATTGGTGAACCGCTCCGATGGTGTGGTCTGTAATACCATTATTGCGGGTCATCGCGCATGGCAAGATACCGATTTTACGCCGCTGTTAGGAACGATTAAAATGGGACGTCCACTGACTTACGCTGGTCGAATGACTTGATATAAAGCTACAAAACTTCCAGAACGAGACTGCGGTGTCAATGCTTTCGAATTCTATATCTACCCAAGTTTCCGTTAGAATCACTCGACAACTTCGCTCCAGCAGCGGCTATAGAGTCATCCCTTGTGAGTTAAATTAGCAAATAGCTTGTACGTTACCAATGATTCGCTAAACTATGCGCCCGAAAGACAATAGAAAATGGCATGGTAAATGCGAAACAATTACAAAAAACCCGCGAGAATTAGTTGGCGATCAATTGTAGCTCTGCTCTTTTTCTCCTGCGGGATGGTTGCGTTCAAGCTCGGAGTATCCGTTACGGAGCGCCCCGACGTTGTCGGCGCTGGGTTGTTAACTCATGCCTATTATAGTTTGAGTTTGTTTGTGGTGGGCGGCGTCGATTTGGGAACGCCTATAGGGAGCTCTTTATTTGCCCGCTCCCTGTTGTGGCTAGCTTATTTTGGTGCCCCTATCTTAGCGGCGTCTACCTTGCTCGATGCCGTATTACGAGTGTTTAGACCGCATCAGTGGCAGCTGAAGCGGATAAATAATCACATTCTGGTTGTCGGTTCTGGTGAGTTAAGCCTCAGTTATTTAAGAGTACTACGTGCTCGCGACGGAAAAACACCGGTGGTAGTGGCCTGTAAAGCGGTCGAAGACAATATTGTCGAAGAGTTGACTCAGAGTTTTGGTGCTATCGTTGTAAAGGGCGACATCACTCATGAATTTTTCCTTCAGCAGTTGCGAGTCGACCGTACGAAAAAAATCCTTTTGCTCGAAGACGACAGCCTCCGTAACTATGAGGCGGCCAGCAAAATCCTGAAACTTGCGCCGGAAATCGGTAATAGAATCGTGATTCATTGTGTTAACCTCAGATTCATGCGGGCCATGTCAACATCTAGGGTTGCTAAAGAGTGTCAAACTTTTAACACCTACCATCTCGCCGCAGTGGGGCTTGTACGTAGTCATCTGTTGAAGCATTTTAAAGAAACTCGTCCGAAAGACGTGGTTATCCTTGCTGGCTTTGGTCGTTTTGGACAAACAATACTCGAGGAGCTGCAAGCCGCTGCAGCAAACGAACTGGAAACCGTCGCTATTGTCGATAAAGACGCGGATCGTAGGGTACTGGTCGCCGACGAACAAAAGCATTTTTCGGATAATTATCGGCGAGTGATATTGGAAGGAGACATAGGGCATCCAGATGTCTGGCGTCGACTGCAGACAGAGGGCTGCTTGGACTCTCGCGATACGGTTGTTGTGCTAGGAACCGGCCGTGAGGAAGACAATCTTAGGACGGCGCTGTGGGTAAGGCAGAAATTTCCAGGGACCAAGGTATTTGCTCGAAGTAGTAAAGAGTCCAATTTCGCCAGCGAAGTTACCGCAGAGCACGATATCATTAACATCAGTATCATGCAGCTGGTGGAAGAAGGAATACCAGCCGACTGGCTTGGCTGAACAAAGTAATACGTTACTAATAAACAGGTGACTGGAAGCAGACGGCGTTCATATTTGGTGTGCTGTTAAGTTTGACGAGTATTGGCGTGTGGTTGAAATGGGCACTTAATAAAGTGCTTTATCAATACTAGAAATGAATTAATAACTATCGCCATCATCGTTTCCATAGTTCGATCTTTCAATCATATTGGATGTTCATATTTCTTTGAAGTCGCCGTGACGTCCCCTACCTTCTGAAAAGCGCTTTGCTCCTTCGGCGGTTTCCCCTGATTTTATAACCTGTCGCCCCAGTTCGGTTTCGTGCTGTAATGCGTCTGGTATCGACATATTCCATTGTTCGTAAGACGATATTCGGTCGCTGCGCAGGCATTTTTGCGGGAAAGAACAAAGCTCTTTTGCGAGCGCGATAGCAGCATTTAACGCTTCACCTTTCTCAGTTAAGCGGTTGGCAATACCTATCTGTTTTGCTTCGTCTCCAGAAACGCCGCGGCCCGTGAGAATTAAATCCATGGCATGGCTATGTCCTAACAGACGCGTTAAGCGGATAGTGCCACCATCAACCAGTGGAACACCCCAGCGGCGACAGTACACACCGAAAACTGCGTCTTTTGCGGCCACGCGCAAATCGCACCAGGCTGCCAGCTCCAAGCCACCGGCAACGGCAAAGCCTTCAACAGCTGCAATGACGGGTTTGCCGAGGACCATTCTTGTGGGTCCCATCGGTCCGTCTCCTTCCTGCCTCACCGTATTTGCATTACCAGTCCAGACAGCTTTTAGATCCGCGCCAGCGCAAAAATTACCCTGCGTTCCCGTTAGAATAGCTACCTTTTGATTAGTGTCAGCATCAAAATCGCGAAATGCCTGAGCCAACAGCGCCGCGGTTGGTCCATCCACTGCATTTCTAGCCTGTGGCCGATTAATACTTATCACTGATATTTCATCAAACTTATCTACTAGAATATTGTCCATGACGGATTCCTTGCGTGACGATTTATAGTTGAATCGATTTGAAAATAGCGATAGCGCTGTCCTGCCATTTTTTTAGCAATGAGCTCGAAGTCATACTCTCTGGAATCCAAAATACCTTTGTTTTTTTGCTTTCGCAGTTGTTTTCAAGAGGGTAAGACTGGATAGTCAAATTACGAATTTGCTGAAGCTTGATCACTCAAGTATAGACACGTTTCAGCGGTAAAATTGAACCGATATTTCGGTGTGTTGTCCTAAATTGTGCAGGGTGGCGTGTCGGGAAAGCCTATTCTCTATGCATGGGTTTCCCTTGAAGCGAGCTGGTTTTATTGTTGTTGTCGTTTCATGAGATCAGTTTACAAATTCAGTATTGCAAACATTGCACTGTTCTTCGCTAGAACAATTCGACGTCGTCACCACTTTCATCGTCTTCATTTTCAGCACCCAGCACTGTGATTTCTGCAAGCGTTGAAGTCAACAAGCTAACCGAATTCTGAATTCTGGAAACAATATCGTCGGTAGAAATTTCATCTGCCTCTCGGGAATTTATCATATCAGAGACAATTTTTTTCAAGAAGTCTTCTTGATCTAAAGACAGTTCTAGAACATGAAAGCTCATGCCAATGTCTAATGAAAACTTATCTACCATGGCTTCCTTGTACCCTTTGGCACTTTCCATGGACAGCGCGGCCTCTTGAGCGAGGTTGCTGAGATCACCGACAACTGATTCTAGAATGCGATTTTGCAGGAGGCTTAAATAGCGCGCTTCCATACACTCGATTAGAACAGCAACATAGTCACGAACTTGTCCTTTTTCTATTTCGCTCGGAGGCATTTTTTTAACTAGAAAGGAAATGTGTTTGTCATTGACTATTAGGCGATTACCAAATTCGTAAAGCCTGCTTCTATTTTTCAGTAGTTCAAAAACGTTTAGTTCGATCGGGCTACAGGCGGATCCATTTTGATCAAAACTACAAACATTTTGTTTGTCGTTAAATACTATCGAACAGCTAAGACCTCTATTTTCCATGTATTTAAACAGTGACTTGGATATTCCCGGCTCGTCAGTTCGATGAGAAATTTCCTTCATGAACTGGATGATATCACCGTAGTGAGAAGCTTCTCGCATCGACTGAAAAGCCATCGACTCAGTGTCTTGAATTTTTTTCGATTGTTCCTTTCGTTTTCTATGCAGCGATGCGTATCGATTTATTTTCGTAACAAGATCAACCACGGGGATTGGCTTGGAAATAAAAGCTACTGCGCCAGCCTCATAGGCTTTGATTCTATTTTCTTGATCATCGTTGCCAGATACAAAAATAATGCTGAAAAGTGTTTCGTCGTAAAGTTCTTTTATGATGTTGGCAACATTAAAACCGTTGCCCATTTTTAGATGGATGTCCAAGATTAGAATTTCAGGTTTTTCTTTTGCAATGATTTTCATTGCACTTTCTTCATTGTCGGCCAAATAAAATTCGTAGTGTTCCGACAATAGTTCCATCATTAACTTGCCGTACTGTATATCGTCTTCGACGACGAGAAGTTTCAACCGTAATTGGCTGCTAGTCTGTCTCGCTTGTTCGCTTTCCGTTGTGTTAACTAGGGCAAGATTTTCTATTTCTGTGGGCTGGCCAAAAAGGTAACCCTGCCCATAGTCAATGCCAAAATCTGTTAGCCACCTGTACTCTTCTTCATTTTCTATACCGACGGCTGTGATATTGAGAGCCATTTTTGTTGCGATTGACAAATACTTTCTTATCGTGATCTGGCTACTGTCAGAATCAAATATTCTACATGTGAGCGCTCTGCCAAATTTTATTTCGTCTACTGGTAAAGATTCTATTCGGTCACCGTCTAGTTCTTTGTCCGAAAAGATGTCGAGGGCAAGATTCGCCCCCATCATGCGAAATCTGTTCAGGCCATTTATTGCTGCTTGCGTTATTTCTTCGTCGTCCTTGATAACTATGTCAATCGTCAGTTTTTCAGCTGGCATATTCGATTGCGTGACGATTGAAATGATCTTCGACAGTGATTCGGTATTTTCAAATATGCATAAATCGATATTGACCGACACCGCTTGTTGATAGCCTTGTTTTACCAGTTTTTCCCAATCTTGAGTCACTTGAGTGATGATGAACTCAGTTAAATCAGGAAGAAGCCCCATTCTCTCAACTACCGGCAGGATCGCTTGAGGGGTTAAGAAAGTATCTCCGGCTTGTTTTAGGCGTAAAAAAGCCTCAACCCCAACTATCTCGTTGCAATCCTTCAGTGATACTTTCAATTGATATATCAAATAGAAACTATTTTCTTCGAAAAATTGCTTGATGATACGGTCATCAAGATTATCTCTGACTAGCTGCGGAGAGTTCATTTCCCTTGCCTCTGTAATAAACCAAAATCAAAATCCTATACTTCCTAAAGGTTTTTTTGAACTTTAGCTTGCCGATTAACAAAAGTATTACAGCTTCTGAAATGCAGCAAAATCAATTTCATTAACTGTTTGGTATTGTAGGCACGTTCGTTAGTACCTTCTTCCTTAATATCGCCGTTAAACAGGACTATTATGTGGCTTTGTTACTCATTTGCCACTAACTCGAAATTTTTCTCTGGGTGCTTACAAGCAATTATACGTTCATAGGTATTTAGGCAGTTACCTTGCTGATTACTGTGCTCTTATTGATAAGAGTAGTCAAAATTATCAGCTTCGTTTTGTCATCATATCGTTCCTTAAGGAAAGATATGATTATTGTAGTTGTGTTTGAGCAATTGCACTAGAATAGCGATCTGACCACCACCTCACAACGTTTAGAATCGGGCGCAGAATCTGTTTTAGCTGTGTGCAGCGAGTGGTCCAGAGCGGTGCTACGAGACGTAGCGAATCCAATAATAGAGGGATAAAATAATGTCTGAAAATCGAAAATATGGCATCGTTGTTTACGGCGCCACAGGTTACACGGGCCGCTTGGTGTGTGAATATTTGAATAAGCAGTATGGTGTCAACGGCGCAGTGAATTGGGCCATGGCCGGTCGTAGCCAGGAGAAATTGGAGTCCGTGCGAGACGAATTGTCAATTTCGACCGATGTGCCATTGATTGTTGCCGATGCAGCTGAATACGGGTCGATCAAAACAATGATAGAAGACACTCAGGTTATTTTGACGACTGTGGGTCCTTACCAATTATACGGTTCTGATGTTGTACGAGCCTGTGCTGAAGCTGGCACAGATTATGTGGATTTATGTGGCGAGCCCGCGTGGATGCACGAAATGATTGCCGCTCATGGAGATGCAGCCAAAGCTAGTGGCGCTCGTATCGTGTTTTCCTGTGGTTTCGACTCAATTCCATTTGACTTGGGCGCCTACTTTTTACAACAAGCTGCAAAGGAAAAATTCGGAGCACCTGTTTCTCGGATAAAGGGTCGTGTTCGTGCAATGAAAGGAACCTTTTCTGGTGGTACTTTGGCAAGTTTCAAGGCTACGATGGCCGCGGCTGCAAAACAACCTGAAATGGTCAATGTTCTGATGAATCCGTTTGCTCTAACTGATGGTTTTTCGGGTCCAGAGCAACCATCGGGATTGGCTCCGATCTTTGAAGATGATCTAGGTAGTTGGTCAGCTCCTTTTGTCATGGCAACTATCAATACCAAAAACATTCATCGCTCAAATTATTTACTTGGGCATGAATATGGTGAGCAATTTGTTTATGACGAAATGATGCTGACTGGACCTGGTGATCAGGGAGAGGCCATTGCAAATGCGGTAGCTGCAGACAAATCCATGGCTGAAAACCCAATTAAGCCAGGTGAAGGTCCGTCGAAAGAAGAGCGTGAGGCAGGATTTTATGACGTGCTTTTTGTGGGTATAAACGACAATGGCGATAGGGTGAAAGTAGGTGTCAAAGGCGACAAAGATCCGGGTTACGGCTCAACATCAAAAATGATTGCCGAGAGCGCAGTTTGTCTTTTGCAGAACCTGAATGTTGCATCCGGTGGTATTTGGACACCAGCTGCAGCTCTTGGAGGACTGTTAATTGATCGGCTAGAAGCAAATGCTGGGTTAAGTTTTCAAATTGAAGACTAGCCAACAGCGGTTTTTGATTGGAGCGACTCGTTGTAGCAGTATATCCTGAGTAAGCTTAAACCGTGACGTTTCATTGGGATTGTGTCTGTGTTATCGGCACGATTTTGAAGGCGCGGGCGGCTTCAGTGTAGGGAGAGGTGTTGTTCTTTGTTTTCTTTCTAGAGCCTGAAAGCTCCTTTACGTATGCATTCGATTCATATGTAAAGAGCTTTCAGTCCTTATTTTTCCTAACGCTGTTAATCTTGTGTAGGCCTGTTACTCGCAAGCCTTTTGTTGCCGCTAGAGTTCAATATTAAAGTACTGCTTAAAGCGTTCGTTGTATTCGCCATCACTCACGTCGTCTCCCATTTGTATCCACTCTTCCGCAGTGATTTTAGGTCGGCCGCTACAAATACCGTCGGCGTCGGTACCAACGGGCCAACGAAATTGATAAGGCTGTTGATTGATTGCGGTCAAAATGGTGTCTGCTACTTGCTGTGGCACAGCAGGAGCTTTGAAGCCCGCTGCATAGAGTTTGCCGTTGCGCCGCATAATAGGCTGATAGGGTGACGTTTTGTCGTACCGTGTCTTGTCGGCAGAATTGTCAAATATATTGGTAGCGACAACGCCAGGCTCGACACAATATAGACGTACGCCAAACCGATAGACTTCGTGAGCGAGAGTTTCAGTCGCACATTCAACCGCCCATTTCGACGCTGAATAAGCCAGTTGATTGGGTGTTGCTAAAATTCCAACTATCGATGAAATATTAACGATGTCGCCTTCACCGCTTTCGCGCATGGAGGGTAACACTGCTTGAATACAAGCAATGGTACCGAAGTAATTCGTTTCAAAAATCTGTCTGTGTTCGTCTTCAGGCGTTAATTCTAAAGGTGATGCGCCGCCGATACCGGCATTATTTACCAAGAGAGATACCTTGCCCTTGCTGTGAATGGTTTCAAATGCGGCTTTCAACGAATCTGCATTGGTAACATCCATTTGTACAACTTCTACAGGTAAGGATTCGGCCTTTGCTGCTTCGATTAAATCTGTTCCTTTGCTAGTGTTACGCATTCCAGCAAAAACGTGGTAGCCATTTCGGGCCAAATGTAGACTGGTCGCAAATCCTATGCCAGTGCTGGTTCCAGTGACAACTGCAATTTTCATATAGGGGCCTTGTTAAATTAGTTTTTGGATGTTTGGAGTTTAAGTTGTGATTGACAGTAGAGATTAGTTACGAGTCTCAATGTAGCCTAATTGTAAAAACTCATCAATTAGAATCTGTGTCTTGTTCGCTATTGAGACAAATCCGACGACTGGAAGATATAAATTCCTATTATTTTTTGTTGATTAATACCGTTGAATCGCACCAATTATGTTAGTTACGAGAAATCAATGAAGTGTTATGTAATTTTCTCGAGATGGATTTTGACAGTGTCTACTAAGTCTTTGAGGCCTACAGGCTTTTGTAGCGAGCAGCGAATGCCCATTGCAGTCATTGTTTCGCTGCTGAGTGCTTGGTTATAACCACTGGTTATTATGATAGGAAGCTCGGGCCTTATTTGCAAAAGTTGCTTTGCGAGTTCTTTACCATTCATTTGCGGCATCTTTTGGTCGGTAAGAACGAGATCAAAGAGTGCAGGGTTTTTCGTGAACGCCGCTAGTGCTTGAACCCCATTTTCCGTCGTTGTGACTTGATAATCCTCAGATTCCAAAATTTCCTTGTAGAGCGTTAATAGGCTTACCTCGTCATCGACTACCAGAATGTGCGCCCGGCCTTTAATATCAGTATTCGCGTTGGTGATTTTTTGTGTCTTACCGACAAGAGCCGGCAGAGTAATGTTGAAGGTTGTCCCAGTTCCCAGTTTGCTTTCAATCGTTATCGTTCCCTGATGCGCTTCGACAATTCTGTAGACCACAGACAGGCCAAGTCCGGTTCCTTGTCCGATGGTATTATTGGTGAAGAAAGGCTCGAAAATTCTGCTGTGACTCTCGGTGTCTATGCCAACGCCAGAATCCTTAAATTGTAACAGAATATTGCCATTAGCTTTTCTGACGCTTATTTCAAGTATGCCCCCCGACTGCTCCATGGCACGATAGGCATTGGTACAAATATTAAAAACAATTTGATATACCTGAGCCGCATCTCCATTTATAGCAGGGCAGTCATACTCGTATTCTTCGCGAATTTCGATATTAACGGGGGTTAATGAACGAATCATCTCTATTGATTTTTTGATGCAATCGACCAAATTAACGGTTGTAAACTGACCGGTGCTCGGCCGGCCAAATGAGAGAACCTGTTCAATCATTGTCGCCGCCTTCTCACTGGCCTTTGTTATTTCTCCAATGTGCTTTGTATTGTCTTGAGGGAATGCGTTTACTGCCAGATCAGCGTTCCCCATAATGATGGCTAGGATATTGTTGAATTCGTGAGCGATACCTCCAGCCATAACGCCTAACGATTCCATTTTTTGCGAGTGCAATATTTGTTCTTGAGCTTGCTTTAGAGGCGTGACGTCAAGTACCACTGACACAATCGTAGTAAGGTTTTCATTCTCGCTAGTTATTGGTAGATACCACACGATTAAATGGGAGAATCCTTTGTTGTTTGGAAGCTCTACACTCATTTCGCGCGCAAGAATTGGCTTTCCTGTTTTATGTACTTCGCGCAATTGAGAAATAATAGTCAAATCATTGTTGGGTGCGACTTCTGCGACGGTTCGCCCCAAATACTTCTCAGCCGGCAAACCGTTCAATCTGGCCAGTTCTTGATTAATTCTAAAATAGCGAAAATCGGGGCCTTCCAAAATTGCTATGCCCACGGGTAGATTGAACAAAATCGCATCCAAATATTTGCTGACTCTATTTAGTTCAGCTGCGGTTTTTTTCTTCTCGGAAATATCGCGAACAATACCGACGAAACCTTTTTTACGATCGTAATTTAATTCACTGACTGAAAGTTCTATTGGAAAAATTTCGCCACCGTTACGTTTTACCTGTATTTCAATGGTCTTTCCCAGGACGTCCTGCAAATCTAAGTCACGATAATTTTCAATATCTGAATAGCCATGATTGTTTTTCTCGTAGGGCTCAACAGAAAAAATAGTGACATAATTTCCGACGATTTCTGCAGAAGAATAATTGAATATTCTCTCCGCCGATGGATTAAAAGAGGTGATTAAACCGTTTTCGTTAGTAGAAATAATGCCATCGAAAGATGAATTAACAATCGCATTGTATTGGGCTACAGACTCTGTTAATTTCTTTTGCGTCTGCAAGTGCTTGATTCTCTCCATCGCCGCTCGAACTCTAGCGATAAGGACGAGTTCGGTAACAGGTTTCGTGATGAAGTCGGAGGAGCCGTTATTTAAACATTCTGCAATCACTTTGTCCTCGTTGGTGGCAGTGACCATAATAACTTCGATATGTTTTAGTCTGGAATCCGACTTTATACTTTTCAACAGTGATATTCCGTCGATACCTGGCATTGTTATGTCGAGTAAGACAAGATCTACAGGATGATCGCAAAGGGACTGAAACAATAATGTGGATTGCACTAATGTCGTAACTTCATACCCAAATTCACTGAGAAGCGAACTCATGTAGGCCGCGAACGCATTGTTGTCGTCGACAACCAAAATCTTCTGCATGAACTAATTCCTTTCGTTGAAGGCGTACTGAGTACCGTATTGGTTCAATGGAGTTTGATTAGTATAGTCCTTCCTGCACAAATATTGCTCTTGACTGTAAAAGTTGACCGATTATTCATCCATTATTCATCCATTATTCGTTTCTTGTTTACGTGTGTTAGTTTAGACTTGATTAAACCTCCGCAATCGAGAAAATGTGCGCGTGCTAAGACGTAGTCGCACTCGCCTGAAAGTAACCCAAATCACAATGAATCAAATGGTATACATGTCAAATGAAGGTGTTTAGTACTTTCAATCTATTGGTCGTATTGTTTGTGGCAGCGTTTAGCGCAACGGCCAATTGTGAAGAATTGATCAATCGTACCTCTTATATAGCTATTCCGGTTAGTTTCGCGGATAAACAGTGGAATCTCGCCGCGAAGTTGAGTTTTCCTCTCGTTCACCATAATGGTGCTGCAGTATTGATTGTACATGGTTCTGGAGGTGTTGATTCGCGAGGATCTTTTCATGCGTCAACACTCAATAGTGCAGGATTTGTCACTTTAGAAATAGACTTATGGGCAGCGCGAGGTTGGCTAGGCCGCGAGTTCGGTCGCCCGAAGAGCGTTCAGGAAACCTTGCCTGATACATTTGCTGCTTTGGAATTTATCAGTGCTTTGGATGGTGTCGATCCGCAGAGAGTAGGCCTTATGGGGTTTTCCTGGGGCGGTGTTGTGTCAATGCTAAGTCGAAGTCCGATTTATCAAAATTTTTACTCGAGCAGTCAATCATTCGCGGCTAACGTGGCGTTTTATCCGGTTTGCTGGGTTTATAATAAAGTCCCCGGCTATGAGTTGGTCGAGGTGAACCGTTCTCCATTATTGATTCTAACGGGTGAACTAGATGACTATGACACAGCGACTTCTTGCGCTGACTGGAGTTCACAGCTCGATCCAACTGATCAGAGAAACGTTCGTATCGTTGTGTATCCTGAGGCCAGTCATGGATTTAATACGTCTGCTGCCCCAGCCGAAGTAATAGATCCTTTTAGTCATTTGGGCAAGGGCGGTAAGGTCGTAATGAAAACCGACAAGCCTGCTCGGGAATTGTCCGATAAAGCTCAACTCGAATTTTTTCTTAAGCATCTCACTAAGCGTATAAAAGGATAAATAGGATGAAATCGTTTCTCGTTGTTGTGTTACTGGGTTTTAGTGCGCTTACCTCCGCAGCTGAACTGGAAGTTTTTGGTACAGAAAAAACGAAACGTTTAAATCTACCATTCTCGGAAGCAGTTGCAGTGGGCGACTTACTCTTTGTCTCAGGCCAAATAGGCAATAAGCCAGGGGAGCTTGCATTGGTCGAAGGAGGCGTTCAGGCGCAAACGCGCCAGGCAATGACTAACATAATTGAGATTTTGAACCGCTATGGGTCGAGCGTCGATAAAATCGCAAAATGCACCATATTTTTGGGAGATATGAGCGAATGGGCTGAGATGAATATTGCCTATTTGGAAGCCCTTGGTGATCATCGTCCGGCTAGAAGTGCTTTCGGCTCTAGTGGCCTGGCTTTAGGCGGTAGTGTCGAAATTGAATGTATCGCAGCGCGATAACTATTTGAGATTATTTACAGCCAATGTTATCAGCTATAAATTATCTCCGAGTTAACAAAGGCACATGTGTTGTAGGCGGCTTAGTGTCGCTGTTGGTTTAGGTACAATCCACAAAACTATGCTGTGGTAGCTTTTCAGTAAAAATTATGAAGCGACTCGGCGTTTCCGGATGCAGCGACCCCTAGCATCGAAACGAGAAAAATAAACAGAGCGTTGATCATAAAAAGGGATTTCTTTTTAGCCTCCGAGTACCAGGAAAATGTCCGGGGCTAATGCCTCTTGCGCGGTTCCCCAGAGCCTAATAGTCGTGGCTCAATACTGGCGCTGAGCCCCTCCGTCCTTATTGAAGGACATCAGCAACGACCCAATTTGACCGCAATCGACAGTCATCCAAAAATAACTACGGTGTTATTCTAGTCGTGAGAAAGGCGTTGCCGTCAACGTCTTTTAGTTAGGACATAATTCCAGGTACATGCCGTGCACATTAATTGCTTATTGGTAATGTGTAACACACAAATGTCGAGATATACTATCGCACACACAAGGATATTTACCGATAGAAGTCATTTAATTCAATAACAAATTTTTTTTGGGGACACCAGCGATGACCGAAACTACACGAGAAGCCGAAGCACCATCTCAAGAGTTAGGATTTGATCCAGACGCGTTGCGCGAAAAATACCGCCTTGAAAGAGACAAGCGCTTGCGCGATGACGGAAACAGCCAATATCAGGAAATGTTAGGTGACTACTCGCATTATATCGATGATCCCTATGTAAAGCCTGGATTTACCAGAGACTCTTTAGTTGATGAGGTGGACGTCGTGGTCATCGGCGGTGGCTTTGGTGGCTTGCTTACCGGTGCGCGTCTTCGCCAAGCCGGAATAAAGGATATTCGTATCATCGAGAAAGGAGGTGATTTTGGTGGTACCTGGTATTGGAACCGTTACCCTGGAGCGGCATGCGATGTTGAGTCGTATATTTATTTGCCATTATTAGAAGAGCTAAATTTTGTGCCAAAAGAAAAATACACCCGGGCGCCCGAGATTCTTGCTCATTCAAAAGCCATCGGTGAAAAATTTGATTTGTATAAAAATGCATGCTTCCAAACCGAAGTGAATGGGTTGGAATGGGATGAATCTATCGCCCGCTGGATCATTAGCACCAATCGCGGTGATAGAATGAAGGCTCGTTTTGTATGTATGTCTAATGGACCACTTAATCGACCCAAGCTTCCCGGTATCGAGGGAATTAGTCGTTTTAAAGGGCATACTTTTCATACCAGTCGTTGGGATTATAATTACACGGGAGGAAGCTCTGAAGGCAATTTAACTAATCTAAAAGGTAAGCGCGTTGGTATTATTGGTACGGGAGCCACGGCCGTCCAGTGTGTTCCCCACTTGGCGAAAGGGGCCGACCAACTTTTCGTTTTTCAGCGTACACCATCTTCTATTGATGTGCGTGATAATACCGCCACCGACCCGGACTGGAAAAAAAGCTTACAGCCCGGTTGGCAGGCAGAACGGATGGCCAATTTCAATACGCTCGTGTCGGGAGGTTTCCAGAAGGAAGATTTGGTCGGAGACGGGTGGACAGAAATTATTCGCAACTTGGCGACGATGGTCAATATTCAGTCCGACGAGCCTCTTAGTCATGCTGAAATAATCGAGAAAATGGAACTGGCTGATTTTCAAAAAATGGAGCAAATTCGCTCTCGTGTTGATTCAGTGGTAAACGACGAAGCGACGGCTGAAGCGCTGAAGCCCTATTATCGGCAGTTTTGTAAGCGCCCCTGTTTTAACGACGAATATTTAGATGCGTTTAACTTGCCTGGAGTGACACTAGTT
>JBLHNZ010000052.1:0-14090 GCA_047623245.1 Oceanicoccus sp.
TTGGCAACGACAAGCTGGGGAAAAAACGGTTTCTCACTGGCACTACGTCTGCTGGTGTTTTCATCAACGACTTCATGTTCCATATCCACCAGAAAGATCTGCCCTTTAGTGGGGTTGGCTCAGCGGGGCGGGCGCCTACCATGGTAATGAGGATGTCAAAACCTTTAGCCACTCAAAAGCCGTTTGTCGACAATCCAGCGCTAATCAATAAAGCATGAGTTATGGCGGATTTTTACAGCAAGGATAAATCGACAGGGAGGCTTTGAAAGGGCCCTCATGTAATGAGCCACAAAAAATAGGTCTGCCTGTTAAGTGTCGAGCTTATTTCGATTTTTAATACCGGGACGCCAAGCCGATGACCCATCACGGCCCATCCTGTCCAAATCTATACCCGCGATCGGATCTTTACCTTGCAGGTATAAATCCAAGTAGTCTAGTTGATCAACACCCCAAAATAATTGGTCGTCGATTAACATTGTGGGGACACCAAACACACCCTGGGCAATAGCCGAATCGGTATTGGCTTGCAATGCTTGCTTCACCAGAGGCTCCTTACATCGGGCGACCAATTCTGGTCCGTCTATATCGGCCGTCACTAAGGCCTGCACAATGTCTTCATCACTGCCCAAATCGCCGCCCTGCTCCCATCCCAAGGAGTACAGACAATCAACGACTCTTGCCTGGTTTTCTCCGGCAACTTCCACCGTGGACACACGCAGTGAAGTGAGAGGATTAAAGGGGTGATACTTGGGGCCGTTATAAGAAATGCCATTCATTGCAGCATAGCGCATGCATTGTTTCGCTGTGTGGCGCGCTTTGGGTGGAATTTCGGCAGGGCCGAGCTGACCCCAATGATTGAGCAGACCTGCAAACACCACCGGACAATAGTGCAATGTCACTCCTTGCCTTGCACACAATGCCGGTAACTTGCGAGAGGCAAAAAAGGCATATGGAGACAGGTAATCGAAATAAAAGTGTAGTGTTCTGTCATTCATTAATTTACTTCCTAAGTACCAACCTAACACATCTGGGCAAGTGCACGACCTTCAACATCTGTGATAAAACGTATACCCAGACAATAAAAAAACCGAGATTACCAGAGGGTTACAAGCGAGGCAACTCAAGCAAACCCCTATATGGCATCGCCCAATTAACTTTTCTCGATAGCGAATTCTGATTCAATTCGACATCGACATCGACATCGACATCGACATCGACACGATCATCGGTTTTTTCGAAGACGCAAAGACGATCATGTGTACGGCGCGGCAGTATCAATGCCGACGCCTAATACAATCCCAACTCGCCTAGCACACTTGCCGCATTTTTTTATTACCGATTGGCACCGATTGAAACGCCACACTTATGGCTTTCTTTCTATCAAATAGCTCCTGTTATCCATTGAGTGATCACGGTGTAAGTAGGAATGCCAATCAGCACATTAAAAGGAAAAGTAATACCGAGCGACGAACTGATAGACAAGCTATGATTAGCGTTAGGCAATACGACTCGCATTACAGCAGGCACTGCAATGTAAGAGGCGCTCGCACCCATTACAGCAATCAGAATGGCGCCACCACTAGAAAGCCCTATTGCAAGCCCAAGCAGACAACCTAGCAGACCCCCGACCAACGGCATAGCAACACCAAAGGCCAGCATAAAACTGCCGATGCGTTTTATTTCCTGCAGCCTACTCGCAGCAACCATACCCATCTCAAGTAGGAAGAGTGCAAGAACACCGTTGAAGAGATCAAAAAAGAAAGGAGCAATATTTTGCGTACTTCCTCCAGCCACCAGCCCAATCAACAAGCCTCCAACCATTAAGACCATTCCCTGGTTAAAGAACATTTCGTGCAGCAATTTTTTTGTGAATAGCGAGCCGGAGCCCTCACTTACCGAACCGCGTGCCAGAGCAATACCAACCACGATCGCAGGAATCTCTAACAACACAACAAACAGAGGAATATAGGCTTCGTAGGCGATATTTTGCGCTTCGAGAAAAGCCACGGCCACGGCATAGGTCCCTACGCTCACGGAACCATAATGAGCCGCGATGGAAGCCGCATCACGCCGCGGCAGTTTGCCGAGATAATAGAGCACGGGGAATGCGATGACAGGTAATAGCAAGCCGAAAAGAATAATAAACACCGACTGGCTAACCAACTCCCAAGAAGCGTGTTCAGCAAGCGCCACACCACCCTTCAAACCGATGGCTAACATCAAAAACATAACTAACGATTGGTAAAGGGCTCTAGGGAATTGTATCTCTGCACGAACCAATGTTGCAAAAACGCCAAGCAAAAAAAATGCAATGCTGGCGTCAATATGCACCGTGCTTAACTCCTTCGTTTCAAACGTTGATAGCCGGTGTGATTATTCGTGGCTAAGACCGCTATCGGCAGCAGCGCCATTTGCATATCCGCTTGCATTTTACGCGTAATGACAGCAAGCACGACTAGGGAAATACCTAGCAACATCAGAGCAATTCCAATCGAAGCTTTTGTGGCAACACCAGCTCCTGCGAGTAACAAAATAAGACCGACACCAACACTGAATACAAACCGAGAATTTTCCATATTTCCTCCTCGCAATTATCTTTTTGCGATTATGATTATCTAGTTCATGAATATTAAGCGATAAACCCATAATAGATAAAATAGATAATCTCTATTTCATGTATAGATAAATATCTATATCTATACTAATATCTAGATAAATTGATACCGGAGTAAACCCTCAATATGGCTCGATCACGATTACATGCGCGTGTAGGTACTCTTCGGCAATTGGAAATATTGCTAGCGGTGCACGACCACAGTAGTATTAGCGGCGCGGCGAAAGCACTGTTCCTCACCCAGCCTACAGTATCGATCCAGATGAAAAAGCTCGCAGATGCCATTGGAACTCAGATTTACTCCATCAATAATCGTCAACTTCTATTTACAGACGAAGGGCTGGAATTGGCAAAAACAGCAGTGGAAGTGCTCGACAGTTTTGCGCGTCTCGATAAGTCGCTAAATGAAATGAACGAGTTAAAATCGGGTACTTTACGATTGGCCGTCGTCAACACTTCTCAATATTTTATGCCCCATTTACTCGGTCCTTTTTGCGAACGATTTCCCGATATCGACGTGCAACTTAAGGTTGGCAACAGACAACAAACCATCGATAAATTAAAACAGGGCGTGGAAGACTTTTACGTTTTCAGCCATCCACCTAATGATATTAAAACTGAGAGTATCGAGTTTCTCGACAACCCCTTAGTCGCAATCGCCCATAAAGACCATCCCTTGGCTAACCAGAAGCATTTAACTCTGGATCACTTATGCAAAGAACCTTTTTTGATGCGCGAACCGGGCTCGGGAACTCGACATTCCATCGAAGAATTTTTTAGAAAAAAGGGTAAAGATCTGCGTATTAGAATGACCATAGAGAGTAACGAGGCGATAAAACATTCGGTGATGTCAAAGCTAGGCATCTCCATACTGTCTGCACACACGCTCACCTATGGCGGCGAATCAGGGCTGGTCCGCTTGCCCGTTAGAGAGCTACCGATAAGTTCACATTGGTTCTTTGTCTGGTCGAAAGCCAAGCGCCAGACGGCGATTGCAAATCAATTTCTTCAGTTCGTACAAAGTGAAGGCCGCGAGTTACTTGATAAAGAGCTTAACTTAAACAAATCGAAAAAGAAGTCGGGAAAAAAATAATCGTTAGAGTCAGACCGCATTACTGTCTATTGAGCCTCTGTACAGGGCGATCAAGAGATCTGAGTAATTGCGACCCTATTCAACTCATTCGATCTCGAGGCATGAGCGTTTCATTTTTTTACGCGTTACTGAACATTATGGAAAACGGCATCAACATAATCATTACGATTGATCGTTAATCCTTTACACACTTCCAATTATTATCGGTACACAATGACACAAGGGATAACATCTTGCCAACCACTGAGGGAAAATGAACACGAATTCCATAATAGGACTCCCGCTGGGGCCGCCATTTCCAAACCCAATCATAATTAGTAATCATACGCAGTGATGATATATCTGGCTGCTCAATACTGAATTTCAATAAATCGGTTAAGGCAACTGACCCAGGGGAGTAGCGACGATATGCATCATTAAAAGCCGTTTTAACAACCCATAAATTTTTTCCGCTTCGGACAACCAAATGCATTGCCAGTAGCTCATCGTCAGCGTAAATCTGATGCCAAATTATTTGATTAGTGTTCTGCGATGACTCACAGAAAGCCTGGTAAAAAGCCCTAGATTCTTCCCGCTGATCAATCGCACTGCCAACATCGCCCTTCCAACCTGTCTTTTCTAGCTGCAGGAATAATTCGAGAAGGTCTGCCCCTTGCTGCTTTGAGTCTGGACAGATGATTAGCGACTGCAAAGGCCCGACTTCGCGAGACAAAAGCCGTCGATAGTAGCTAAAATTGGTGCGGCTTTTTTTACTTAACTTAGCCATGTGCTGTTCGAAGGTCGTATCATCTACATCAAATACAGCTGAATAGTCACTTTCGCTATGAAATATTTGATAGTGAGAACTTCTTGCCCATTGAAGCATATCGGTATAGCAACTTGGAGTCAGGCGTTCGAAACTCAGCCAGGCGCTGTTTGGATAGGAATGACGTGCAGCCTCAATAAGAGCCGCCGTCACACTTGTATCGTCAGGCTGAACAAGAGCGAGATCATTAACCAAATGGCTCCCAGATGATACGGCAGGGACCGGAAATTTTCCTGCTACTTTTGTCCATTTAAACTCGCAAACAAGCGCGCCCAAAAAAGTTGATCCGCAGTGTGCGATATAACACTTTCGATTTCTCCCCGCCGTCAAATGCAAGAAATCATTCGCAAGCCATTGCCATGAACTCGATAGATCAGAACGGGACGACATGGAAAACAGCGCCTCCCACTGCTCGCGCCAGGGCTCAATTTCATTTGCATTTTCAGCAATCGTTATCTCTAAATTCATGAATTTGAAGGAATATCCGATTTAGTAGTCTAGGAAATTGAAAGGATAGCGGTACTATCAATTCTAAGCTTTTCGGTTGATTCCGCCTTCACTCACCAACCTCCAAGAACAAGAGTAACGACTGAACAATATATCTTTCGCAGGGATCGAGAAAAACGGAAATTTCTATTTGCAAGAAAGAACTAAAGGATTTTTTGTCCTGGGCCATAGTACAATAAATGTAATAGAATTAAAATTCAGAGAATATATGCAACCCCCCCATAAATCATCAAAGTATGTTTCTTACCCATACAAAGAAATATCATCCGAAATATGGGAGCAGTGGCATCAGTGCTCAGAATCCTGGCAAGTGGCATTATTTTCGTCAGCAGTTTGGAATAGGGCTATCGGCGACGCAAGTGAGAACAGTCATTACAATATGTATCTTATGGTGGCAATGCTCGATGAACGCTATGTTGGCTTTTTGCCGTTTCGGTTTGAACATGTCAAGTCGGGAAGAATCCTTCCTATTAGATATTGCTCTCCGTGGAGCGAGTGGATACCAGCATGGATCTCCGTCGACCCAACTCTCGATCGGGAATGCCGAGAAAAATTGATCTCAGACATATACCTACAACTGCCTAATTGGGATAAATGTAAGACGGGCTTAATCCTAGATAATGAGCCTGAATACGCCGCGCACGAGCATTTTTTTCAAGACAGTGGAATCCATCGTGATAAAGAGCTGGTAGAAATGGCAGAAATAAAAGGCTTTTCAACATTCGAAGAATTCCTGCAACAACAGTCGAGTAAATGGCGAGCTGCATATCGAAAAAGATCCAGGCAACAATTTGACTCTGGCAACGCTTCCTTATCTCATTACACAGAGTTTACTGAAGCCCAACTATTCGCCGCAAAAGAGCGAATAATGGGGATTTACACCGAGTCATGGAAGAGGAGCAACGATAGTCCGACTTACAATTTGTTGAATGCGAAACCTTACAGGGAATTTTCGAATTTATTGGATAACTACGCGGTAAACGACGGACTACATATTATGTTTTTGACCATACAAAACGACGATGCAGCGTTTTATGTGGGAGTCCACTCGGAGGGCAACTATTGCTCACTGCAAACAGCGTACAAAGACAAGTACAGAAATCAAAGTATCGGATATCTAGCACAAATGGAGAATTTTCGATATACAATAGAGCATGAATTTCGATCGAATAATTTACTCGCGAACCAAGAGTATAAAACGCATTTTACCGACAAAGTAGAAACCTACATATTTAGCATTTGTTACAACATCAGTGCTTTCGGTAGAACTGCCTTGTTTCTTTCCCAAGCAAAAAACGTGTGTGGAAAAATAGAAAAATATTTAGGAAGAAAGCTAAAGAAAACCTAAAAACGCCTATCTAACGCTTACTCTATTTCTCATCTTCATCCAAATCACCTGACTGACCCGATAACATCCCCACCATCAACATCGACTAGAAAACCCCTAACGGAACTCACTTGCCAGTCGCTTTTCACTCGCGCTGAATGCCAGAAATGGCGAACAAACTCAGCCGCCGTAAGCCCCTCCCAAACTTTTTAAGCTATTGCCGCAATCACTGCTACGTATAGATAGTGTCAATCACTCATCGTCGTTACGCTGCCATCTGTAGTGCTCTGTGTTTTTGACAGCCATACGCAAGTTGTGAATGGCATTCATCAAAGATTGCGGAAATTTGTGCAGCCAAGATCGACCGATAGGAGCCGGTCACAAGTTCGGCTTGCTGTAAAATCGAAAAATACTTACCGACAGATTGTCGATTCAACTTTAAATCTGTGCGCAGCTCAGGCAAAGTGTGTCCCGGATGTGTTAATAGTCTATCGAGTCATTCACGACGAGGTTCATCAGCTAAGGCTTCAAAAATTATATCCATGCAAGAAATTATATGGGAGTGTATTAATATGCTCCCAACACCACTGTACTCAAAAGACGCCTCCTGTTACAGGCTCCGCGGAGCCTGTCTTGCTCACTTTAGTGACGTAATTAGACAAACATATGTCGCGTAATGACAAATCAACTTTTGCCTTTCAAGCTAGTCTCAATGCCAGTACGAGAATGTTACATACCCAGAAAGTATACTTTGCTGCCGAGCAACCTGACTTACTGGATTAGCGAGACAGTAAATAGTACGAACCTGTAACTAACGAGGATATATCAGCATGACCCTAGGATTCAGTGAAGACCAGCGCACGTTTCGCGATGTGGTTGCGCGATTTTTGGCGGACAAATCTCAACCAACAGCGGTGCGTGAGCTCATGGTGACCCGCGCAGGTTATGACGCTGCGGTCTGGAGGCAGCTAAGCGAAGAGCTTGGATTGCTTGGTACCCATCTCCCCGAGCAGTTTGGTGGTTTTGGCTACGGTCCTGTTGAGATGGGGATCATTGCGGAAGAGATGGGGCGTTTTTTGTATTGCGGCCCGTTTTTTGCGTCTGCGGTGATGGCGGGTTACGCGGTGCTTGGTGCCGGTAACGAGGCCGATAAATTGCGGCTGCTACCGGGTATTGCCGATGGCTCTACCATCGCTGCTTTAGTGCTTGATAACCTCAACTCACCGGACCATGTAGGCCAGCAAATTACAGCCAATGCAGTCGCAGATGGGTATCAACTTAGTGGTGTTGCCAGTATGGTGGTTGATGCGCAGGTTGCCAGTGTACTGATAGTGGCTGCCATTACCCAGCAAGGGGTTTCGTTGTTCGAAGTAGATCCACAGGCCAACGGCGTATCGATTGAAGCCTTGGAGGTGCTGGACCCAACGCGTAAACTTTCAGCCGTTGGTTTCACCCAAACGCCGGCCCGATTACTTGGTGACGCAGGGCAGGCCAACTTGAGCACGCTTTGGGATAGCATGGTTACCATGCTTGCACACGAGATGATTGGCGGTGCACAAGCGCTCTTTACCAGCACCTTGGATTACATGAAGCTGCGTGTGCAGTTTGGCCGGGCTATTGGCTCGTTTCAGTCCCTGAAGCATCGTGCGGCAGATCTGCTGCTAGAGCTGGAGCTTGCTAAAGCCGCAACCCACGAGGCTGCTCGTGTGCTTGCAACGGGCAAGGGCGATAGCTATGCGCCAAACATGGCTAAAGCGATGGCAAGCGATGCTTACATCAATATTGCTAAGCAGGCGATACAGTTACGAGGTGGTATTGGTTTTACCTGGGAAGAAGATACCCACCTTTGGTTTAAACGGGCCAAAAGCTCAGAAGTCTTTCTAGGTACATCTAATTGGCATCGTGAGCGCATGATGCAACAGATTGAGGAAACAGCTAATGTCTAATTCCGTTAATGAGACCTTGAAACCGAGCTTAGAACAGATACGCGCCGATGTAGGGCAATGGTTGGATGAACATTGGTCTGTTGACTTATCACTATCTGCTTGGCGAACGTTGCTAGTGGACGGTGGTTGGGCTGTACCAAGCTGGCCCACGGCGTTTTTTGGCAAAGAATTTTCAGAGCTACAGGCTTCTGCCGTCAGCGAGGTGTTTGCAGCTCGTGGCGTCGTTGGCGCTGCAAAGTCAGGCCCCGGACACTTGGCATCGCATACCATTCTGGGTCACGGCGACCGAGATCAAAAACAGCGTTATCTCCGTTCGATTTTGACCGGTGAGCATGCCTGGACCCAGCTTTTTAGTGAGCCTGGAAGTGGCTCTGACTTGGCGGGTTTAACCACCAAGGCCGAACGTTCGGGCGATGTTTGGAAGGTTAACGGCCAAAAGGTATGGAATACCAGCGCACACCATGCAGATTTTGGCTTGCTGTTGGCTCGCACCGACTGGGACCTACCAAAGCACCAAGGCCTAAGCTACTTTATTATCGACATGCGGCAGCCTGGCGTTGAGGTTCGCCCGTTAAAACAGATGAATGGACACGCTTCATTCAACGAAGTGTTCATGACAGACGCTGAGATATCGCCCATCGATTTGCTGGGTAGCGAAGGTGAGGGATGGCGCATAGCAGCGACGACCTTATCGATCGAGCGGCAAGCGTTTGCGGGTGGCCTGCCCGGTGGGCGAGCACGTACTCTGGCTGGCCCCATTTATGACGAGTACCGAGATGAGCTGGCCATCGCGCTTGAGCCTTATACTTGGTATCCACAGCGAGCCGGCCGGGTAGACCTGGCGTTGCCTCGTGCCCAGGAAACCGGTGCTATCAAAGATATGCAGGTGCGCCAAGAGCTGGCGAAATTGATCTGTCTGCAAAAAGGTACTGGTATTGCAGCAGCTACCGCTGCGGCAGTAAAGCGAGCGGGAGGCAGTGGGGTTGTACCAGCCGGTTCAATCGGCAAGTTGGCAGCTAGTGTTATTGCAAGGCAAGCATCACACGTACATACCTTGGTTTCTGGCGCTGATGCGATGCTCTCAGGTCCAGCCTCGGCGCTAGATGGCATCATCGCTGAGGTTTTGGTTTCAGTTCCGGCCATCTCAATTGCTGGGGGTACCGATGAAATTCAAAAGAATATTATTTCTGAACGGGTGCTGGAACTACCCAAAGAGCCGCGCTTTGATACCGGTCCATTCCGGGATGTGCCACGCAACCTCACAGACATCTAACACGACTTTCATGGAACCATTGGAACAGGAACAAATGGGACAGGCGCCGCTAAAGAAAACTAACAATATATCCATGTTGCTAAAGCGCTTTCTTCCACTCGCTGGCTGATATCCCATATTTCTTTTTAAAGGCTTTTGAAAACGCGCTTAAATCCTGAAAACAAAGTCTCTGGGCGATATGCGTAAGGGGGTTATCACTATTAGCCAGTAGATTTTCTGCTAGTTCAAAGCGACTATCGTTGAGTACTTCGCTATAGCTTGTTCCCATTTCCTTGAGCTTGCGTTGAATGGTTCGTGTTTTGTAGGGAAGACGTAGGGCCAATGCTTCAATGTCAGACCTTCCCAGTACGAGATTTTTCTGAATCATCAATCTAACGGTTTCCTGGAAATCGGGCTTATCGGTCAGATGCAAACTTGTGAAGTATTCCGACAGCAATTCATGAGCATTGTCGTCCCGAGCAGGCAGCTGGTAGTCAAGAAATCGGCTGGGAAAGAATACCGCATCCTGCTCTCCGTCAAACTGAATAGGACACCCGAAGTAATTCTTCAAAGATTCACCGTAGCCGATGTCTTTAAATGTAAATGAGACGCTTGAAGGCTCCCATTTATTGCCGGTCACGTCCTTTAGCATTCCGTGAAGTGAAGCAAAAAAAAGAATACTTCCCTGGGGGTAACGGGTGCTTTCTTGTGTATCCAGAGATCGCGAAAAGAAGGTCACGCTGGCCAATGTTTCCAGAGAGTACTGCATCCCAAGAGCTCGTGCCCGTACATGATTCCGTACGCCCTCAATCGCCTGCTTAAAGGTTTTCGCCGCGCGGCCATAAATAACGGTGTCACGGTTGTAACCAATTTCCTTGCGTTTCTCGACAAGGAGTAGGGCAAAATCAGCGCGGTCCAGTTGTCGGGCAGCGACCTCTAGTAGGTAGGCACAATAACTGTAGGGTATAAGCTCTGTCGTACCATAGAGTATATTGCCAGGACACCCGGTTTCGGCGAGTAACTGACTGACATCTCCGCCTAGCTCCTCATAGAGTTCGGCTGTACCCGCCAAATATGATCCCAACACGCTTGCACTCAAAAAGGCCTCCTGTGGTTGACTCATCAGAGTCTGTGCCCCACCGTC
Source organism: Oceanicoccus sp. (assembly GCA_047623245.1). GTDB lineage: Bacteria > Pseudomonadota > Gammaproteobacteria > Pseudomonadales > Dasaniaceae > Oceanicoccus. Next base: position 10,689 of record JBLHNZ010000052.1, read on the forward strand.
TAGTGACGCAATTAGACAAATATGTGTCGTATAATACCAAGTGAAGTCATGCCTTTCAAGCTATCCTGAATGCTAGTATGACAATGTTGCATACCCAGAGCCACGCTTCTCTTCGCTGTAAAAGCGTTAGCCGAGCTATGTTTATAGCTCGGCATTTTTATGTTCAGAATGAACAGCATACCCAAAGCGATCGTTGTATTTTTTGTGCCATTAGCACTATCAAAAGGGCAGGCCCTGCCGCGAACATTTGCATGTGTAGAGGTGGCTATGTTCAGTGTGAGTGGAGCGAGGTCTGCGGCTGCAAAATAGGCACTTCAATCATTAAGGCGTTTTGTTATGTCGGTTTATGGCCCGATTTGCGACAGGGCCGGTATCCGGCAACTATTTCACCTAAAGGCTTGCGCTCAAAAAGGCCTCCCTTTATTGGCTCGTCAGAGCCTGTACCTCAACGCCTAGTGTCGCAATTAGACAAGTAGATGTCGCGTAATACCAAATCAAGCCCTGCCTTTCTAGCTACTCTCAATGCCAGTACCAGAATGCTATAGGCGCACAGAGTTATTCACGCACTGCGGCGCCATCAGATCAACCCTGTAACGAGAGGTGATGTTAATGTCCAAATTACTTGACGGAATAAAAATAGTCGACCTGACCCATGTGCTGGCTGGGCCTTATTGTACCTATCAGCTGGGTTTACTCGGTGCAGACATTACACGCATCGAAAACCCTGCTGCAGTTGACTTGCCACGAATACTTGACGCGGATCCTGATCGTCTGGCCCAGGGCATGGGAGCGGGATTTATAGCAGCCAATGCCAATAAACGCTCGGTCGCAATAGATCTGAGCAGTAAAAAAGGCCAGGATCTTGCTCGCCAACTCATCGCAAATGCTGATGTGGTGATCGAGAACTTCCGTCCCGGCGTGCTAAAAAAGTATGGTCTGGATGCAAAGACATTAACCAAGGAAAACCCTCGTCTTATTTATTGCTCGATCAGCGGCTTCGGACAGGACAGTAGCTATAAGGATCGCCCTGCCTATGACGACATTATTCAGGCGATGTCAGGTTTGATGGCTATCACCGGTACTACCGAAAGTGGTCCAGTAATGGCTGGGTTCCCTGTCATCGACTATTTGACAGGATTAATGGCGGCCTTTGCTATCTCAGCCGCTGTTGCTAAGCAGGCGCGTACCGGAGAAGGCGAGGTGCTGGATGTTGCGATGTTAGATTCGGCCATGTCTGTTATGGGGCCGGTGTTTGCCTTGCATCACATAGCTGAAGCGCCCATCGCCCTGCGCGGCAACCGCTCCTTCTCGGGAAGCCCATTCTCGGGCACTTACATCACAGCACAGGGGACTATTGTCGTCACTGCCAATACCCCAGCTCAAGCAAAACGATTTTTGAGCGCTCTGCAGTTAGACGGTCTCTGGGAGAACCCTAAAGTGCGCAATTGGCGAGAGTATCCAGAGGTAGCGGAATTGATTGCAGGCAGTCTGAAAGCGGCTTTTGCGGCTAAGTCAGCTGATGAATGGGAGGTTTTACTCAACCAGGAAAATGTGCCCGCTGGCAAGCTTCGCGGTATGCCAGAGATGCTCACGTCGCCTTATTCCAAAGAACGAGGTTTTGTTCACAAGGTAGATATTCCGGCACTAGGCCGAGAATACCCAGTTCCCGGCGTTGGTTTTCTCGCCGGTGGAAAAAATGGACATGTTGAGTCTCCCCCGCCGGTTTTGGGAGAACACACATTTGAGGTTCTCAGGGAAACGGGGTTGTCGGATCGGGAAATTACGGAGCTTCATGACGCTGGCGTCGTCAGCGTCTACGACAACTCTAAGCACAGCACTAACAAGTGATCGCCGCCTATTATTTATTACAAATCCTTATACGTTAATCTGGGAGAGAGATAATGTCAGACCAAAAATATGTCACGCTAAAAATGTTAGAACATGTTGGCGTGGTGACCTTTAGCAATCCGCCTAACAATTTTATTACATTGCAGGCGCTAGAGGAATTCCAGTGGGCATTCAAAAAGTTGGATGCTGATGACCAATGCCGAGCAATTGTCTTGGCCGCTGAAGGAAAGGTGTTCTGCGCCGGTGCAGATTTTACTGCGGGTCAGGCCGAAGGAATCGATCCAAATGAGGTAATATCGAATTTCTACAGTCTTGCGATGACATTTTTTGAGACCAAAAAACCCATAGTAGCAGCAGTTCAAGGCGCGGCGATCGGTGCCGGTTTTGGCTTGAGCCTGGTTGCAGATTTTCGCATAGCCTGCCCCGAGACTATTTTCAGTGCAAACTTTACCCGCCTCGGAATCCATCCCGGGTTCGGAATGTCATTAACACTCCCTCGAATAATCGGTGTCAGCAATGCTGAACTACTGTTTTACACCGGTCGACGTATCAAAGGTACCGAGGCTATGAATATGGGGCTGCTAACCGAGTTAGTCGAGCGCGATGATGTGCTTCCGACAGCAATGAAGCTCGCCAACGAGATTGCTGCTTGCGCGCCACTGGCCGTGCAGGATAGCAGAGCGACGATGAGAATGGATTTGGCAGAGCAGGTTCGCGCCGCCAATAGACGTGAACAAGCACTACAGATGGTACATATGAAAACCAAAGATGTTCGTGAAGGGATGAAAGCCTCACGCGAAAGGCGAGAGCCTGAGTTTACCGGACGCTGATAGAATACAAAGAAGCAGAGTTGACCATCAACACGAGAATAATATGAACAATATGCTTAAAACGGAATCGGTAAGCGGTGCCGAAGAAAACCAAAAAACCGATGAATACCCGAATTCCGGAGAAGCAAACTACATTTTGGGATTACTTTTTTTAGCTTACGCTTTTTCATTTATTGATCGGAAAGTTCTTGGCGTGCTGATAGGCCCAATTAAAGAAGATCTTGAGCTGAGTGATTTTCAATTCAGCTTACTGCAAGGCGCTGCGTTTGCAATTCTCTATAGTGTGATGGCGCTCCCTTTTGGACGGATGGCAGACGCCGGTAACCGAAAATTCATCATGGCTATAGGGGTTTTTGGCTGGAGCATAATGACAATCAGTTGCGGCTTGGCGAAGAATTTTGTGGAGCTGTTTGTGATGAGAATGGGAGTTGGCGTAGGCGAAGCCGCGTTGTCTCCAGCAGCCTATTCGACCATTACCGATAGTTTTCCCCGACAAAAGCTGACGCGAGCTATGGCAGTTTATAAAGCGGGCGCGGTGGTTGGAGGCGGGCTGGCGTTGGTTCTGGGGGGAGTCATATACGACTACTATGCAGCGATACCCGATTTGTCGTTTCCGCTATTGGGCGCCATGAATGCCTGGCAGGCAACCTTCGTTACCGCGGGTCTGCCAGGATTTTTACTGGCCTTTATGATTCTCTTCACCAAAGAGCCCAAGCGCAAAGGA
>JBLHNZ010000053.1:0-14064 GCA_047623245.1 Oceanicoccus sp.
CGAGTCAACGGTCTCAGCCGTGGCCAGCATACATTACAGACTTTGATTCTCGATGCCTCTGGCAATCGATTAATACAATCAAAAGTCATTCGAGTTTTTGTTTATCGCCCATAATCGCCAGCGCCCTGCACTCAACCAGGCCTAAAACTGAACCCCCCCCTTCAGGTTAATGGACTAAAATTCCTCACATTCCCGCAGTTTCGCAAAAACAGAAAACGGCAAAACGCACCTATTTGGTGCGGAATGATCTATAATGCTGCACAGGCCAATACAAACACTAGCTTTGATGGAACACCAAACCTCCAGAAAGCCAATTCGCGGCTGATTTTTCATAGTTTTAATTTATTTTCGTTCCTATCACCCTCATGGTTTGGTTTTTGCATCCAGCCTACAGTAATGAGCAAAGAACCTTTAGCAATATGAAAATGAAACCAGAAAGCTTGTACACAGATATATTGGATAACCTAAAGACGGCCATCTTGCTTTTAGATCCTAATTTATCAATCACGTATCTCAATTCCTCAGCTGAAATACTCATGGAAACAAGCGGTAGCCGGGTACTGGGTGAAACAATCACGTCACTTTTTACCGAAGATTCAGACGACAAAAACAACTTAATGGTTATGATTAAGGATTTAAGTGCATTCACAAAACGTGAAGCACAATTGACATTACCAAGTCAGCAAACGATAACCGTCGACTGTGCGGTTACGCCGATTATAAAGGGAGACGAAACCATTTCTTTAATTATGGAACTCCAGCCCCTTGACCGACTAATACGAATCAGTCGCGAGGAAGGCATTTTATCCTCTCAACAACATGCGCAAGCCCTCATTAGAGGTCTCGCCCACGAGATAAAAAACCCTCTTGGCGGCTTGAGAGGAGCAGCTCAACTACTTGCAAGAGAGCTACCTAGCGCTTCGCTAAAAGAATATACAGATGTGATTATTGAAGAAGCTGACAGGCTCGGCAATTTACTGGACCGAATGCTCGGGTCAAATAGCTTACTCGATTTTCAGACCTTAAATATTCATGAAGTTTTGGAGAGAGTAAGAAGCTTAATTAACGCCGAAACTAGTGGCAGCATCAGAGTCATCATTGATTACGACCCCAGTATCCCCGAGCTTTCAGCTGACAAAGAACGACTTATACAAGCTACTTTAAACATTGCTCGCAACGCGATGCAGGCACTACAAAGCAACGAAAATACTAGCGATCCAACGATCACACTAAAAACGAGAACACGGCGGCAATTTACGATTGGTAACAAACGGCACAAACTAGTTTGTCATGTAGCTATCAGCGACAACGGTCCAGGAATACCCAAAGAGCTAATCGATACCATTTTTTTGCCTATGATCAGTGGTCGTGCAGAGGGAACAGGATTGGGCTTGTCGATATCGCAATCGATGATCAATCATCACCAGGGCCTAATTGAGTGCACAAGCCAATCGGGCTGCACGACATTCGATCTATTTATTCCGCTACAAAAATCATTGGAATCAAACATGGAGCAGAAATAATGAACCAGCAACATACCGTTTGGGTGGTCGACGACGACAGATCTATACGCTGGGTATTGGAAAAAGCACTGAACCAGGCAAATATAGGAATACATACCTTTAACAATGGTGAGTCTCTTCTCGACGCACTGAAGACCTCTGCACCCGACTCCATTATTAGCGATATTCGTATGCCAGGCATTGACGGCTTCGAACTGCTATCAAAAATTGGTGAATCGCACCCTGACCTGCCGGTTATTATCACGACAGCTCATTCAGACTTAGACAGTGCAGTGGCATCGTATCAAGGAGGCGCCTTTGAATATCTACCCAAACCATTTGATATTGACGAGGCAGTTGCGGTCACCAAGAGGGCATTGCTGCATGCCGACCAGAATCGACAACCGATCGTAAACACGAATCACGAGGAGTCCGGCTCAACAGAAATAATCGGCGAAGCGCCAGCAATGCAAGAGGTATTTCGAGCTATCGGAAGGCTGTCTCATTCAAATATTACTGTATTAATTAACGGTGAATCGGGTACCGGAAAAGAGCTGGTTGCCCAAGCATTACATCGTCACAGCCCACGAGATAAAGAACAGTTTATCGCTCTCAATATGGCCGCCATCCCTAAGGAATTAATGGAGTCCGAGTTATTCGGCCATGAAAAAGGCGCGTTTACAGGTGCCACATCGCTGCGCACGGGACGTTTTGAACAGGCGAATAATGGTACACTTTTTCTCGATGAAATTGGAGATATGCCGGCTGAAACCCAAACACGTCTTCTAAGAGTATTGGCAGACGGAGAATTCTATCGAGTAGGTGGACATATTCCAGTAAAAGTAAATGTAAGGATTATTGCTGCCACTCATCAGAACCTTGAGCAACTGGTAACAGAGAACCGATTTAGAGAAGACCTGTTTCATCGCCTCAATGTTATCCGTGTTCACATCCCAAGCTTGCGTAATAGGCGTGAAGATATACCCAAGCTCATGCAATATTTTTTCCAAAAATCTGGAGATGAACTCGACACTGAAACAAAAATACTGACTAAGGAAACCGAAAACTATCTATGTACTTTGGATTGGCCTGGCAATGTCAGACAGCTGGAAAATACTTGCCGATGGATTACAGTCATGGCTTCAGGACGGGAAATTCATATCGACGACCTACCCCCCGAACTGGTCAACAAACCGACCGATCAAAATCCACAGCTGGCAACCGATGGCAACTGGCAAAATGATCTCAAACGATGGACTGAGCAAGAATTGGCGTTAGGTCGAAAAAATATTCTAGACACTGCCGTCCCGGTTTTTGAGACAATTATGATTGAGTCTGCACTGAAACATACCAATGGCCGCAAACGTGACGCCGCCGTTTTATTGGGCTGGGGAAGAAATACCTTAACAAGGAAAATAAACGAACTAAAATTGTATGCAAGTGACGGTGACGACGATGCGTAAATAGCACCGCAAGAAAAGGGACGATTTGCAGTTTTTTACCAATCGCCTCTTTTTTCACATACACGAAGAATACTCGTTCAACTTAACCGTTATTTTCGTTCATTTTTTATGTACCCTTTGCCTGTACTTGTATAACGCGAACAGACTCATCACCTAAGGGGCCGCAGCGTCCAGTACTTGAAATAGTAAAATAGTCGACTGAATCGATGGTCAAAACCTGGCAGCTCACATCGACTGTATTACAGGCAAACAAGCCGTTCATTGCATAATTTTTATCTCCACAACTACCTGTTAAGGTTGCGCCTCCGGGCGGAAATATTTCATTTAATAGACGCTGGGCGCCGCTTTCGGCAGCCATCAAGGCGCGTAAGGAGACAACCTCCCGCGCGACAGAATCGGAACCGGACCGGAGTATATTGACCATTGCCGCACCCAGCAGACTCATCACCACTAAAACGAAAATGGCGAGCACCATTGACATACCGCCCTGCTGTTTTCTAATTGAAAAAGTCATCGATATTGCTTTCCCGCCAATAAATTGTATATGTATGGTCAAAGTCAGTAGCAAATTTCTCGACACGTTAAGCTAATCCGAGTAGCAGCTGTACATTCAGATCACTTGACCGACAGCCTTCACTAGGGAGTATTCCTTACAAATACCTGATGACTAAAACGCATCCATTCGTCCGCAGCTCCCGGATCACTCAAACGAAAATCCAGAGACACTACACCGGAGCGCTGTAAGGTTCCGGCAGCATAACTAAAAATAGTAATTGGATCGTCTACCTCTCCATCGCCATCTGTATCATCGAAAGCTTGAAAGAATTCAGCCAGTTTCACACCGCTACCGATCGTTCCGGTATCTGTCGCTTGAATTGTTAGCCAGCCATAGCTGGAATGTCGGAATAACTGGTTGGCACGAACGCAGAAACTCACTGGCTGCGTTATTATAAAAAATCGTGAGGTAGGCGACTCACTAGAAAACTGATGGCCTGAACCCACGTAATTTTTAAGGTTCACTTGCCGCTGAAAGGAATTAGCCGTATCAACATGATCTAAATCTATTACCGCTTCACGATTAGAATTATAGATATCCTGATTTTCCACCGTGTAAATAGCAACTCGCCTGTTCGGGACCGCACTATCGGTATATACAAAATCGACCGCCTGAAAACTGCTCATTTCACTATCCGCAACCGACCCTAAGTAGGATGAAGCTGCTTCAATAGGCGTATATTCGATACAGTCGCCACTGACCCTAACGCTACCCGGCGCGGCATTTCTCACCTCGCGACTGATTCTCTCAATGGCAAAACGGCCCAGTTGCTGTAAATTGTCGCGCCTTGCTGTGTCGACATAAATACCGACACCCTGGCCAATAAACTGTGTTGTTGCTATGCCAACAATACCCAGTAAAACAATGACGGCCACTAATTCTATTAACGTGAAACCTGACGACTTTGTTTTTGGTAGGGGCATCATCAATAATTTCCCTTGTAGGCTGTAAAGGTAATGGCTTCGCCCAAACCCCCTACTTGGGGTGCAAATAATTCAATAGTAATGAGCTTTGCATCCAGGTCGTCAATTCCCGCCTCATTGATCACACCATCGTAATCGTCATCATAACCAACGCATACCCGCATCCTAAAATTGTTAAAGCCGTCAGGATTAGACCCAATTGAAGACACTACGGGCCATCCAGTGTTACCGACTTCATCGCCGCAATAATCATGATAATCATCGACATCATCAAAATTTGATCGTGTTTCTGACCCGTCAGATCCAAGACTACCGCTAACCGTGCACGCCGTCGTAACCGCAGAACAGGCGGGCACCCCACCGACGGGCGTCGCCTCATCAAAATTTTTCGCCAAAATTTCATCCATCAGAGATTGGCCAAATTCGGTGGCTCGAATTTGCATCATGGGCTCAACACTTTGTCCGGAACTGGAAAAAAAAACGGTGGACATATAGGTTAGCGCAATAGCCATCACCACTATACCTACGACCAACTCCACCAACGAAAAACCCGCTTGCGACACAAATGGTTTACTTGCATTCTCGCGAAGCCTTTCAGAAAGCATCTTAAATCACCTGTATAAAACCAGTGGAATACACCTGCACTTGGATGCCCGATGGATTAAATGTGATGATATATGGGTCGATCAGCGCGATGTCACTGCAATTAGCGGAGTAGCTATTGCCCAAACCATCAAAATAAATGGGTACTTGTGGGCTTAGGGAAATACCTTGATAGTCACCCGCAAAATTAACGGGTGCAACTGGACCAAAGGCAACTCCTGCCCGCTGCGGCCCGAATCCTGCTGCATCGATATTTAATCGGTAGCATGTACCTCCATGGTCGTACATGGCGCGCTGCTGGGCATAACGAAAAGCTGAAATGAATTGATCTCGGACCGCGTATTCTGCGTAGCCATCGCGCGAGGAAAACTTTGGCAAGACCACCGTAGCGAGAATGCCAAGTAGAATCATGACAGTGACCAACTCTACAAGGGTAAATCCTTTAACCTTTACAGGTAATATCAACGAAAATTAATCGGCTAAACAACGAACTTTAGCCGATTCCTCGTCTAATAATTTGAACATATTCTTCAATTTAGTTAGCAACCAGAAACCACGGCTACCGGGTACGTCGGCGGCAATATCGAAGATGTCGCTTCAACATAGTCTTGATAGCATTCACCCGCAAATAACGTCGCAGCGCCTCTCAGATAGCCAATTCTTGTGGTATCAGCAATGGTTACATCAACTGTAAAGTCAGCTGAAATACTTAAAAGAGACTCCATTTGCGTCTCTCTTGGATAACCAAAGTCGGTCAATATGGGGGCCCCGTTAACTATTACTTGAGGTGCCGTGGCTTCAGCTGTTTTTTCAACACCACTGATTATCGCCTTTGCATAGACCTGTGTTGCAGCCCCTTGCATTGCCGCCTTCAGTCCATCTAAAGTCGCAGCACGAGCATCAGTTTGTAGATCGACAAACCGCGGCAACGCCGTAACGGCTAATATCCCTAACAAAACAATAACCGCCACCAATTCAATTAACGTAAAACCTGCTTGTTGCTTTCCCATATCACTCTCTCAAAGTAAAAATAAAAATAAAAATAAAAATTTAGGCTGTTGGACTAATAATAACCCGACCACTTTCCAAATTGTAATCAAAATACCGATCTGTATCTGCGGTACCGTTCACGATTAAACTAAATCGACAAGCATTTGGATTAGCTCCTTGTACCGATATAAAATAAGCTTGATTTGAAATCGTACCGGTTGTCGAAACAGGGGGGCTATGTAGCACATAATTCCATACTTCCTGACATTCGGTCGCGTTTTGGTTGTTATATCCACTACCCGTAGCACTCGATGTTTTGGCCGGCCAGCCATTTTCATTAACGAAAATCACATCGTTATCGATAGCCACCGGAATACCCTCGTCGCCCCGATTACTACCCTCGGTTACCCACTGACTACGAATGAGCACGACCCCCACTGCAAACCCTCCCATAACGCCCTGAATTGAAGCCGTTAACGCCTGTTGACTGACATTTATATAGCGCGGTAGTGCTGTAGCGGCCAACAAACCCAAAAGTACAATGACTACAACCAGTTCGATTAAAGTAAAACCATGATGTTTATGGGGATACTTAATCAAAACACTAACCACGATCCGGATAGCTAATAATGACCTGCCCATTGACTAAATCATAGTCAAAAAAGTGAGTAGCACTTGCTGTCTCACTGTCACTTAAAATGAGCTCGAATCGACAAATATCACCAACGATATCCACATTGCCGCCGGCATTGTTAATAACCGATACAAAATACCGATTATTAGCGCGATTAACACTGTCAGTTGTTGTGGCCGGAGAACTCTGCAAAATATTATCAAATACTTGTTTACATTCATCGGCTGTTTGGCCGTTTGCAGCGCTGTCGTCGCTAGAGTCCACATTCGCCGGCCAACCATATTCGTTCATATAAAATGTTTTACCGTCTAAATTTATAATAACCTTATTCGCCACTGTGGTTTCCGCCCCCGGTGAATTGCCGTCGGCGGCCCACTGCGCGTGTGCAATCGCCACAGCCGTGCTAAACCCACCAGCCACACCCTCAAGAGTCGCAATCTCCGCATTGTCAGTAGCACTTAGCAATCGTGGTAAAGCGGCAGCAGCCAACAAACCGAGTAGAATTATGACAATAACTAACTCGATAAGGGTAAAACCCGACGATCGATGATATGGCATATTCAACAGTGTGCGCCTCTTTTTTGGTAGTTTACAGTACATAGTAAAAAAATATATTTCCTAGTATAGTCAATAATTTAGAATGTGTTCTTAATCTCAGTAATTAAGAGTAAAATTTTTTTAAACTCATCTATCGCTGCATTACGTTCATCATATCCCACATCGGCAAAAAGATACCCAATGCAAGAATCATTACTAGTCCGGCGATGAATGCAATTAATATAGGCTCGATATAACTGGAAAGATTCTTTAAGTCATAATCCACTTCTTGCTCATAGAATGCCGCTACCTCGTTGAGCATTTCATCGACCTGACCCGTTTCTTCACCCACCTGAATCATCTGCAGAACCAGCGGCGTGAACATATTACTACTAGAGGCACTTCTCAACAGGCTTTCTCCACGCTGGATACTCTCGCGCATATTGCGGATCATCATTCCCATATAGGTGTTACCAACAGCTTGAGACGACAGCTCTAACGCTTGTATTAGGGGCACTCCTGAACTCAACATCAACGCAAAACTGCGTCCGAATCGGGCCAGAGTTGCTCGTTCCAGTATCGACCCAACCAAAGGTAATCGCAAACGCATCCGGTCCCACTGTAACTCACCAACTGGGGTACGTACATAATGACGAATGCCAAAAATCACAACGATCGTAAATATTAATATAAAATGCCACTGCTCGACAAAAAAACGTGATGTCACGATAAGAATTTTCGTTGCCCAAGGTAAATCGGCACCAAATTTAGCAAACATATCAGCAAAAACGGGTATGACAAAAATATTGAGAATGACGATAGCAATACTAATTGCTATCAAAACGAACATCGGGTACCGAACTGCAGCCGTTATCCGCCGCCGGGTGTCTTTTTCTAGTTCTAAATAGGATGACAATTGCTGAAAAGCCAAATCCAAGCGTCCAGAATTTTCGCCTACGCTAACGATATTGATAAATAGGGAATCGAATACATCGCTGTGCCGACGCAATGCCGTGGCCAAGTTAATTCCTGAGTTGAGGCTAACCTCTACATCCAATAATACGCGGGATAGCCGTGGGTTGTTCACGGATTCTGCCAGGCCACGAAATGCTCGATTGAGCACGACACCAGCTCGAGTTAGACTATACATCTGTCGACAGAGCATAGTAATCTCTTCGAGCTTAACTTCCGGCTTAAAAAACTCTGGCAACTGTAACGCTTTTTTTTCAACCGTCTCTTTGATAGAAATCGGAGTGATACTGCCGTTCAATAACTGACTAGCGACACTGTCCGCAGAAAGCGCCTCGACGTTACCAGAGACAAGCTCCCCTTTTTGATTGCGCCCTTTGTAAATATACAGTGCCACTAATTAACCCCCATCGGCGGGTGGGCCTTGTTGATTCGACTAAACAGAAGCATCAGTTTCGCCTGCAGGTGTCACCGAAGGGGTCATTTCCAGCACTTCTTCGGGTAATTGTTCCGAAATTCGAAACACTTCTTCTAGAGTTGTAATTCCCTGGGCGGCATAATCCAACGCACACTGACTGAGCGTTTTAAATCCTTCCTGATTTTTGGCAGCCTCGCCAAAAGCGATCGGATCGGCTGCACGCAAGGTATCAGCCAATATGTTGTCAATCTCCAGATATTCAAATATACCGATTCTCCCCCTGTAACCCGTGTGATTACAATGTGAGCATCCTGCCCCGCTGGAGAAACCAATGTTTTGCCGGTCCTCTTTATCGATTGCTCGCAACCATATATGTTCTTGCGCGTCCGGCTCGTAGGTCTGTTTACAGCTATTGCAAATTCTGCGCACCAAGCGCTGAGCAACGACACCTCTCAGTGCACTTGCTACCAAATACCCCTCCAACCCGACGTCAATCAGGCGCATCGCACTGGTTATAGCGTCATTTGTATGCAAGGTCGACAAAACCAAATGTCCAGTGAGCGACGCACGCACGGCAATTTCTGCCGTTTCCTGATCCCGAATTTCTCCTACTAACAGTATATCTGGGTCCTGTCGCAAGCAAGATCTAAGCACGGTACCAAAATCAAAACTTATTTTCTCGTTGACCTGGACTTGAGTAATTCTTGGCAAGGTATATTCGACTGGATCCTCAACCGTTATAATTTTTTTCTCAGCACTATTAAGTTCGCTTAGAGCACCATACAAGGTGGTTGTCTTACCGCTACCTGTTGGCCCAGTGACCAGTACCAATCCGTGCGGACGACGAATTTGAGTACGGAAACGCTTTAAAATTTCAGCAGGCATCCCGACATTCACAAGGTCGGCAACGCCTCCTGTCTGATCTAATATACGCATGACCACCGACTCTCCATGCTGAGCCGGTAACGTAGAAATTCGAATATCGATGGGCCTGTTCTTGACATTAATGTGAAAACGGCCATCTTGCGGCAAGCGCTTTTCTGAAATATTTAGGCCCGACATTAACTTCAAACGTAGCACAACAGCCGCCGCAATGCGTTTTTCGTTCATAACCTGTTCTTGCAGAATGCCATCAACTCGCTGGCGAATACGCAAGACTTTCTCGTCGGGCTCAATGTGAATGTCTGATGCTCTCACTTGCACAGCGTCTTCAAATATCGACTGTAATAACTTAACCACCGGCGCGTCTTCTGCACCCGTCGACTCAAGTAAATCGATATCGACAGACTGATCACCTAACTCATCACTCAGCTCTTCTGCAAACGATGCGATCTCACTGGTTCTTCGATATAACATATCCAAGGCTTGAAATAACTCAGATTCACGTACGACAGCCAATGACAGCGATTGGTGAAGAATGCGAGAGAGCTCATCAAAGCCGAATATATCCGTCGGGTCTGCCATACCAATAGTTAAAGTTTGATTTTCTTCGGCTAACACAACTGCTCGAAACCGACGCGCGTAGGTTTCCGGCAACTTTTGGGTGACTTCCGGCTTAAAGTCATAATTGTTAAGATGAATAAATGGAATATTAAGCTGTCGCGACAACAACGCCAACATTTGATCTTCTTCGACAAAACCCAAGTCGATTAACGCCCGCCCTAGCTTTTTGCCACTGGCCTTTTGCGACGACAATGCCTCGCCCAACTGATCATCGCTTATCAAACCATTTTGAATCAGCAAATCACCGAGGCGAATTTTTTTCTTGTCCTGAGCTGTAGTCACGCTATTTTTTATCCTTAGTTTTGCATATCTGCCGACACACGTTTTCTCGCATATTCAGCAATAGCGGATCCTAATTCATTAGTCCTCAATGCGCGCAAAAATGCACTGCGAGCATGGTGTTGAGACCCCTGTGCATCGAGAGCAAGAGCTAAGCCAAACCACCAATCTCCGCGATCGCCATTGGCTGCGACAAGACTGCGATATGTTTTTTCAGACAATTGATACTGCTCATTCTGACGAGCTGCCAATGCCAACAGTTCATAGTAGGCTGCATGTGTAACGATAGGAGGCTGCTCAGACAACAACATTTCAACGGCCATGGCAGTCCGCCCTGTCAAGAGCATTAAGCGAGCATTAAGCGTCATTATCGCTACATGCCTTGGGTTCGAGGATCGCAGTCTATCGATGAGATTTTCGGCTAAGTCAAATTTCTTTTGACTCATCCGTATAGAAGTTAGCAATAGGCCAGAGGCAACCGCGGCCGGCTGGCTTTCCAAAAATTCCGAGAGAATGTCTTCAGCAGCACTCATCTTGTTATTTTTTAGAAGTTTATTTGCCTTTTTTGCCGTTTGCCGATCGAGCTGTGCTGTCGTCAAGGGTCTTGCTGTTTTTACGGCACGAAGCTCCGAATTCGCTGCTCTCTGAACTCCTACTTCTTGCTCTTTCAGGTTAACCAAGATTTTCTCATGGGAAACGTCGTGCACTTCGTTAGTGGGCATTGCCTTGTGAATTTCCTCTACCCCACCGCCAATAACACCCTCAGACTGTGAGACACTATTTGCCTTCGCTTCTTTCTCGAGTAGTCGCAACCTAACAGAGGCCCGCTCCACAACAGGACTAGGTAAATCGGTAACGATTGAATCACTATTGTCGGCTGGAACCGATTGTTTTACAGGCGATTCTATAAAAGGTTTTTCTGTTGCAACAACGTCAGATCGAGTGAGTAAATGGATTGCCGAATCGCGATCTGCCACTTGCTGGGTCTTCCAAATGTAGAAACCGAGTATCGCGATAAGTATGATGAAAAAAAGTGTCACTAGTGGCAAGAAACGTTTTTTTGATTTGGTTGGGGAACGCCCCGTAAGCCACTGTAGACTATTGCCGTTTGCGGGCTTTTTACCGCGCCTCTCGTCGAGGTCATTCAACATATCGTTTACCAAACTCATAGAAAATCCCGGTAAACCAGATAAAGAAACATTAACGAGAAACACCCTAGCGCCACAAACAGAACCAGCTTCATTCCGTTGGATTTTTGAAACCATTCAGGCAATTCAACACCGTCTGTGTCTTTAATCGCCGAAACAATGTGCGTACGCTCAATTTCGTGCGCACCTTTTCCGAAAGCACACATCATAGCTTTATGGCTAAGAATATTGATAAGCCGTGGAACGCCACAACTCACTTTATGAACAAGTTCTACAGCGCTTTCATGAAATAGCTGGCCGCCATTATAACCCGCTTTAGTTATCCTATGATTGATGTAGTCTCGAGTACCGTCGCGGCCCATAGGCGATAAAGAATATGAAAAACTAATTCGTTGACGTAACTGACGCAAACTATCCTGACTCAAAAGCCTATCGAGCTCTGGCTGACCGAACAAAACGATGTGAATTAACTTGCTTGTCTCGGTTTCAAGATTTGATATTAGACGTAATGCCTCTAACGTTTTTTCCGGCATCGCTTGCGCTTCATCAATCACCAGTACAACTTTTTTATCGTCACCACCTAGTTCTATTAGCCGCTGGTTAATTGCCGCCTGAAATTCTCGAATGCCGTCTCGCGTCTTACTTTTAATCCCTAGCTCCTCTGCAATAGCACGGTACAGAGACGCTGGAGTCAATAACGGATTAGGGATATAGGCTGTGTAATAATTTTCATCGAGAACATTCAACAGTTTTCGGCATAACATGGTTTTTCCAGTGCCCACTTCGCCCACAATTTTTACAAAACCTTCGCCATTTTCCAGAGCGACTTGCAGCATATTCAATGCTTCTCGATGACCTTGGGCATTCAAGAAAAAAAGAGTGTTTGGCGTTAAACCAAAAGGCTGCTCTATTAATCCAAAATGCTCTTTATACATGAGAGCTTACCCGTGCTCTATTCATAGCTTTTAAGCTGGTTTGAATCAGCTCTGGTGCCCCGCGTATCTTTACCACCTAGCTCCCGACGGAACTGTTCGAAGCGCTTCATCGATCGATGAATATTTTCTGGCGAACCGTCTGGCCCCATAATGGTTGGTTTCAGTAAGATGACTAACTCATTTTTAACGGTTGAGTTTCTCTGCTGGCTAAACAGGTGTCCGATGACCGGCATATTTCCCAATATTGGCGTCCCTGCATTATTGTCTATCGATTTGTTCTGCATCAAACCTCCCAGCACAATCACCTGACCACTACGCGCATAAACCACGCTATCCGTTTCTCGTATCGTACTCAAAGCCAAAGGCAGGTCGATAACTTGATCTCCAAGAGTAATCGTTTTGGTTTGATCTTCTACTTCACTAATTGAAGGATGAACATGCAAAATAATTTCGCCCATCTCGCTAATTTGTGGAGTTACGTCCAATGCAATACCAGAAAAGAATGGGGTCAACTCTACTTCGGGACTATTGGTAGTCGTACCTGTCGTTGAAGTTGTAGTGTTAGAGACATCGGTAACAAAAAATTCGTCCTTCCCGACTTTTATCACGGCTTTTTGATTGTTCACCGTAGAAATACGCGGACTTGAAAGCACCTGCACGCTACCCTGAGTAGACAAAAGTTCTATTACTCCGAAAAAGTCGTCAGCGTCTAACACGCCACTAAAGGTACCACCGAGAGCATTCGAGCTCACTGGCGACGTGCCTGAAACGCCAAAATTTAGCGCGTTTCCATTAACATTAGCGAAGGCAGACCAGTCAATTCCTGTTTGGTAGCCGTCATTGAGCTGCACCTCTAATATTTTGGCTTCAAGAACTACTTGACGTCGCATTATCAACGCTGCTTTTCGGAGAAAATCACTGACTGTGGCAATTTCGTCGGGTAGTGCACGCACCACAACTATGCCCGCCTGAGGAGTCACGATTACACGTTTTCCGTCTCCTTCACCAATCAATACTGTTAGGGTTTTTTGTAACTCTCCCCAAAAATCGGAATTAGTTTCCGTGCGAATTTGCGCGCCAATAGTTCCTTGGCCATTCGAGCCTTGACTACTATTACTATTACTATTGCTGCTATTGTTACTAGAGTTACTAGAACCTCCGGAATTAGAACTCCCCGAGCTCGTTACCTGACCATTAGTCACTTGGGTTTCAGAAATTCCTTGCCGCTTCACACTCAGATAATCAATATGAAATACTTCCGAACGCAAACCACCAGGATAAACCTGAAATAAATTTTCTCTGCGCTTAAACGGATAGCCATAAACATCGTGTACTACGCTCATAACATCGATAATAGTAACGTCATTTAGCTCAAGGCTTATGGTTCCTTCAACGTCCGGATGAACGACCATATTATAGTTGGTACCTTTTACAAGCCCCATAAAAAAACTATTCGCAGAAATATTATCAACGGCAACATCGAACCGCTCTAGCTCATCGTCATTTTTCAAAACGTCAGCGAGGATGGAAGGAGACAATGCGTCAACAATTTCCATGGGTGGAAACACGGGCTCACCCAACGTGTTATTCAATTCGGATAATTC
>JBLHNZ010000054.1:0-13958 GCA_047623245.1 Oceanicoccus sp.
CTTCGCGACTGACGGTGATGCTAAAACAAAAAAGGGCTACCGCAAGGTAACCCTAAGTTGTTGACTTTAAAGCCATAATTTGGCGCGCCCGACACGATTCGAACGTGTGACCGCCTGGTTCGTAGCCGACAGCTTAAAACTTAACGTATTGTTTTTATTAATTTTTTAGTGGTGGCGCTCGTTGCAATTATCACCATAGAGCATAACTGAACATATGGGAGTCCGGCAAAAGTCCGGCACGCAAAACCGCTTTTACCTAACCTATCGTGAACGACTTTCACCCTAAAGACCCAATGTAACCATTTTGGTTGCATCAGATAGAATTTTCGTTACAATGTAACCATATCAGTGACAAGGATAAAGGATGGCCATAAAAAGCTTCAGGCACAAAGGGCTGGAAAACTACTTCTACGATGGCACAGTCAGGGGAATCAACCCTGGTCATACCAAAAAGCTGGATTCCCGTCTTGACCGCCTCGATGCTTCAACATGTCCATCCGATATGAGGCTACCAGGATATCGCCTGCATCAGCTCAAGCCAAAGGGTGCCGGGCGATGGGCCATTGACGTCTCTGGCGCATGGCGTCTCACATTTGAATTTGACGGCGAGGATGTGATCGTCGTTGATTACGAGCAGTATCATTAAATCGCCTTCAAACGGGAGTACAAAATGACCAGGAAACGAAACCGAAAACCTACACACCCCGGCTATCTGTTTCGCCATGATGTACTTGATCCTCTGGATTTAAACCTAACAGAAACAGCCGATAAACTCGGAATTTCTCGAAAGCATTTATCTGGTTTTGTAAATGGACGTACCCGGTGCAACCTCGACATGGCCCAACGCCTGGCTATAGCCACGGACACGTCAATAGCAAGCTGGCTAAACATGCAAACAGAACTTGATATTTGGGAGGTGGAGAATAACCCTGAACCCCAGTATTCAAATGTTGAATATCTTGAAGGTAGCGCTGCCTAATTGAGCTGTCCCTACCAAAAACTCCATCCATTAAGATCAATTTGGGGCTCGGCTGTTGTCAACATAATCAGGGGAGGTCCAAGCTCGATGGTTGTCCTAAAAGTTGCTTGTACAGTGCGCTTGCCTGGAAATCAACGTGCTGCTGACCGTAGGCTACAAGTTCTGCACTCGTTTTAGCAGCTTGTGCGACTAGTGCAGGATGTTGTATTGCAAGCCCAATATGAGCGAGTAGAGGAGCCCGCGTGCCCGATTGGAGTTGATATTTTATATCCTCTACGCAGTCATGCAGAATGCCCCTGCTCAGCGATTCAACTTCTACTTTGAAGCAGGCAGTTTCTGGGTTCTCGCTGAAGCATTTCAATATTTTGAAGACATTATATTTGACTTGTCTACTTTCTTTAGGCCCGTAATCTTTAATGCATCTAAGTACTCGCTCCCGGTGCGTCGGATTATCGAAGAGCGGAAGGTACAGCAGGTCATCGTATAGTCGACTAGAATTATTGTCGCCGCTCCCAAGATGACGGTTTAGTTTGTCTACTACCTGGTGGTTGAGCTCGCTGTCCTCTGGTTTGTCGGAAAGTAATAGAGTCTTAATAGCCGCGAAAACTAAAAAGGTATTAGCTTCTGACGAATGCTTCAGAACAGTTCTCGCTGCCTGGAATGCAGCTCCAGTAGCTCCTGCTCTTTTCAACGCGGTGACGATTATTGAATGCGGAGTCGTTCTTAAAAAATCGTCTTGCGAGAGGATTATTGTCATTGCCGTTGCTGCTGCCCTGCCATCAGCATTGTTCAGCGCAATACAGGCTAACGACTCTGAACTTGCTTTAGCAAAATCGAGTTGTGAGAGGATTATTCTCGCTGCTTTTTCGGCCGTCGTCCTATCAGTATTTTTCAGTGCGGCGTTGACTAATGCATGGGGGAATATTTTGAAAAAACCGTCTTGTGAGAGAACACTTTTTGCTGCTGTTGCTGCCGACGCCTTGTTCGCCGTATTCAGCGCGATACAAACGATACCAGGATCAAGTGTATTGAAAAAATCTTTTTGAGCGAGTATTTTCTCCGCGGCTACTGCAGACACCGCCTTGTCAGCCGCCTCTAGCGCTGTGTTAACCATACCAGGGGGAAGTGTGTTGAAAAAGTTCCTTCTTGAGAGGATTTTTTCTGCTGCTGTTGTTGCCGCCGGTTCATCTGCAAACTTTAGCGCGGCCCTGATCGCAACCGAAGAGAAAGTGCTGAAAAAATTCTCTTCTGAGAGTATTTTATGTGCTGCGATCTTTGCTGTCGCGCAATCGGCCTTGCGCAACGCGGCGCTGAGTATTCCCGGTGCAACCGTGCCCGAAAAGATGTCTTGAGACAGGACTATTGTGGCTGCTGTTTTTGCCGCCTCCACACTTGCGGTGTTTAGCGCGGCTTTCACGATCCTTGGCGAGAATGTGCCGAGAAAGTTGTCGTGTGACAAAATTACTTCTGCTGCTGTTGACGCGGCGGGTTTACTTGATTTTCGCAGTGCGGTACAAAATAAAACTGGGGAGAGAGTGTTGGATAAATTGTCACGTGACAGAATTTTTTCCGCTGCTACAGCAGCGGCGCGCTTGCCTGCTCTGTATAACAAAGTGCAAACTACTTGTGGGGAGAGGGTATTAATGAAGTGGTCCTGAGACAGAACGTTTTCCGCCGCTTTGGAACCTGCCTCTTCAATCACTATCTTGACTGTACGTACGGAATTTTCGCTGAGAAAGCCGGACTGTTCCAAAAGACTTTGGCAGATATTTTCTCTTATGCTGCGAGATGCTATGGTGCGGAGAACCACTCTTAAAAAAGGTGCATATACATTGCTTATGCTTTTCTCTAGGAACTGTAGTAATTGTGCTATGGCTGCCTCGTCTATAACTAGTTTTCGTTCAGTATACAGCCAGATCCAAAGCGCAAGTACCCCGTTTGGAGAAGCGTCAACCATCAGGGTTTTTAGAAGGTCTACTAGATAATAATTGTCTAGTTTCAGCAAAGTTGCCAGTTCCCTATTATGCGAATGTGCTTGAACCACGCCCTTCTCGGCCAACACATCATGATTGAATGCTATGAAGTGAGAGATTTCCATACTTTTAGAAACTCTCGTTTTTTTGTATACGAGGGCAGTCACTTCCGGTGGATAATTTTCCATTTCCATCCGCTTTGGCAGTTCCTCGTTATTCCCAAAATAGACCGCTGTTTTCAGAAAGAAATCTTCTTCGAAAAGTGTGTAGGCCGGTGTGTCGGAAGCATAAATGTTTGCCAGTAAGTTCAACGATTTTCCGAGGCCTCGATATTTTACATCTTTTTCTAACGCCAATATATTTTTCCCAATAATCTTCTGGAATGCAGTGATTACACCATCGTTTAGGTCTATGTCTACATGTTCTTCTCTATCTATTAGTAGGGTTGCTGCCACGAACAAAATCATAAAAAGGGAAGCGTGATCTACCAGGCTATGGAGTGCGCCCAACTCCTCGAGAATAGAAGAATAATCAACTGAAGCTGTGGCGATATGTTCCAATATGGCCCGGTTTTCACTCGGCAGCAGTTGGTATTCTGTGCCATGGTAGCAATAGTCTCCATAGATCGAAGATTGAAAGCTGCGGTCGCCGATAATAACCAGCACATTGTGCTGCTTGGTTAACCAATTAAAAAACTTTGCACCGCTCGTATCTTTCATATTGCGATACCAGTCTTCTACGAATACTAAATGGCGCAGGTGGCTGTTTAAACTGATAGATTTTGCGTCATGGTTGATGAAGGCTTCCAGATTTTCGACCCACCAGGATGTAACGCCATGCCTTGCATGATCGATGGCGATTTGACGGAGCAGGACGGACTTGCCGCTACCGCCCTCGCCATACACTAAGGCAGCTATTCTCGTGTCCAAAAAGGGCTTTTCAAACAATGTTTCGAGTATTCTGTCTATTTCTGGGCGGCATGTCCGCTCAGCAGCCAAACCGTGGTACACACCCAACCACTGCCAATCGCCAGTTACTTTACCTGTAAAGAACTGAAAGGCGTCGGCTTGTTTGCTCGCCAATCCGTCTAGGAAGTCAGGGTCTAGGAGTTGAACGCCACTGCTAATGCAATCTTCTGCATACATTCGTTGCAGACGCGGGTGGATATGCACAGCCTGTTCTAGGTCGTCCCAGAACCATATTTGTACTTCTTTGTTGTAGGCAAGTGAGAGTCTATCGGCTCCACCCTTGAGTTCAGTGCGTCGCTCCAGCGTACAAGCGTAAATAAACACGTCAAATCGATGAGCAGCCAAGGCCGATTTTAGGTCTTTTTCGAGCTCTTGAATAACTTTGCTTGATCTGCAATTTTTAGGGTCTTTTCTATACTTGCATTGGATAACAACCTTTTCACTATCGCCTCTGATATTACAAGCGCTGATTTCGCGGCTTGTAGCATTGATATCGATCCCACCCTGCGTTTGTCCGCTGCGGCCGTACCGTTGAGCCGCGAAATCTCCAAACCAGTCCCTTGCGATTTCACAGCAAAAATCCTCAAACTGGTCGCTGTTTTGAATGGGTATGATTCGGGAGGGATTCATGAAAAGTGGTGCTCCGGCAATTTCAGGGGTACAAACCATCTTTTCTTCATGGAAGC
Source organism: Oceanicoccus sp. (assembly GCA_047623245.1). Classification (GTDB taxonomy): domain Bacteria; phylum Pseudomonadota; class Gammaproteobacteria; order Pseudomonadales; family Dasaniaceae; genus Oceanicoccus. The sequence continues at coordinate 4,607 of JBLHNZ010000054.1, forward strand.
ATTGGTTGTCAAACTTGAATGGATATCTCAACCTAAGAAGATAAGCAAACGAGTCAAGGTCAAATGGAGGTGCAATCTTAAAGTCTTTCAGTTCGGAAATAGTACTCCAAAGTATACAAGACTAGTCGGCTTGCGCAGCTCTGTAAACACACCCCGTAATTAGCGCTATACAAATGATTTGTAGGTTCTACGAATCTCCATTGAGGGAAATGTGATATGAAGCTAGTAACTTTGTTCAGGCGCTTGCACTATAAAGATGGTCGTGTGAGCTATAGAAGAATACAGTATTTGACAGGTTTCAACTTTCAGGCGGCTAAAGAATGAATCCATCGGTGCGTTATCCTAAAAACCGAGAGTGTCCTGAAAACTGTGTAAACGCCCGTGACACGGAGAGTGTCCTGAAAACTGTGTAAACGCCCCGTGACACTTTAAAGGTGAGCCGTTACCCGCTCACCAAATTCGATACTAAACCGGTTTAGCGCCGGCTTCCAGTTCCTAATTGGCATAGTCCACTTCTTTGATGCCTCCTGGATGACTCGGCAGTAACAGGCTCACTTTTCGTTTTCTTTACCTACCTTTCCAAGCTAGCTAAAAAATCCGTCATAGGAGGCCAGCTTCAGACCCAAAAACTAAACTATTAGTTTTATTGCGTAGATCGAAATCCACCAGCTAGAATGAATTTTGTTTTTTTGGAGAAGGACTCAATAGAGTACGCCTGTTGAATCGGCCCAATTATACTTTTGAATACCGATAACTGCCTTTAATGTGTTCAGCCAGGAAACTTCCAACAGAGTCTGCATCGCGCAATGACTCAAATAAAGGCTCTGGCACATCAAAGTACTGATAGGTACCCCCATTATGAAATTCGACTTGAAGTGTATCGCTATTTCCATCATAACCAACAGCAGCTACATTGCTTGAATTTTCAATACGTGTCATTTCCATAATTCTTTCCTCATTATTTTACTTTATCAATTTTAGGGTTTTGTGAACGCCAAGTTTCAATTAGTTCTTTATAATTAGGGTCAGGCTCCATATCAATCCCCCATCCCCCTGGATTTTGTGAATCTTCCATACACACTTCGTCATAAATAATGGGGTCTTGGCTGTCTGGCCTTCTGTTCTTGGGTGGAGCTTCGATTGTTGTTCGCATAGGAAGTTTAACGGCTTCACCTAATATTATTGCCTCGCCAGTTCTTAATATCGGCAACATTCCTGTTAGGCCATCTAAATTATCAGATATGGCTGATGTAATATGCCCTCTATCTGAAGCATTGGATAACCTGAGCGCAAAGAAAGTACCGCATTGTGAAAGTATTGTTGGATCAATTTCAGATGGTCTTTGGCTTACAATCATTGCACCTATTCCATATTTTCTTCCTTCTTTTACGATCCGTTGAACTATTTTAGATGCCATTCCCTTAGAGTTATCGTTTAAATAAATATGCGCTTCTTCCATAACGATTAATAGCGGTCTATGTCGGCCTCCTTGCGAAAGATTCCTAGCCCAAAATAAAGCCTCGTATAACAGTCTAAGCAATGCACCTATTGTTGTTTGTAAAATATCAACAGGAACGCCTGAAAGATCTAAAATCGTGACAGGTCTATCACTACCTATCCAGTTTTTAAGCAGTAAATCTAAATCTTCTGTAACCGTACCATCATTATCAGGTAGCCATCTATCAGGATCAGGATTAAAAATAAAATCATACCGTGGAATTCTAAGCTTTGTCCCTAATAACAAAAGCTGTTTACCTATTGGCAAAGAACCTGGCAAATAGTGAATTTTATTTTCACCTGCTCCCGTTTCTACATGTTTAAAAACTGGCGCAATACCCTCCGAAGCATTACCTACCAAGTCATCTCCGTTTGCATCTTGTTCATAAGCCAAGTTATCCATGGGTTTTCTGCCTTTAACCTTATAATATGTCCCAAAGGTTTCAACAAATAATTCATACCATAACTGATGTATGCTAAATGGTATTGGAGAGTCTACGCTAAGAGTATCAGCTGACGCTCCTTTTCTAGGCGTTAATTTTAACGAATCCAATTTGTATTTCAGTACTCGTTCCATAACGATATTTTTAACTTTTTCGTCTTTAAACTCCCCAAAACTAATCTCGCATAATTCGTCAAAATTTAGCGCCCAAAATGGAATATATAATTTTTCCTCTTTTAGTTTTGATTTGGAATCACCATCAATTTTATAAATGTAAGCTCTATTTTGTAATGCTTGGCCGTATTCACCGTGAAGGTCGAGCATGATTACTCGAGAAGATGGATATCTTTCAACATCTGACAAAGCATTCATAATGCTTGCCACTGTCGTAGACTTACCTGAACCTGTGGTGCCTACAACAGCAGAGTGACGCGTAACCAACTTATTCACATCCACTAATGCCGGTATAGAATCTGAGTTAGAAACATGCCCAATTTTTACAAAGTAGGGTTTATCAGGTTGCCCATAAATATTCTTCAGCTCTTTTTCTGAGACTAAGTGTACTTCATCACCTATCGTAGGATATTGAGATAAGCCTCGTTGAAATACACCATTTTTTGGGCCTTCACCTATTAACTGAATAGTCATCCATCTATTACCAAGAACCTGACTCTCAATTTTTCTTTGAGGTACAGCGCTGGCACCAACTTGGCTAATAATTCCAAACAGATTAATAAAGCCAATAGGTATTCTAATAAAACTACCTATTTGACCAATACGATACCCTTGCCCATCTATATATACAAAACCAGTTAGCGATTCCGTTGACAGCGAAATGCTAACTGTTGTACCGCTAACATCTTGAACATCTCCAAGGTATGTTTCTTGATTAGACATCCATCCCGTCCTTTGCTGAGCCAATTATCTTCTTTAAGAAGCTGGTAAATTCAGAAAAGTCACCGAGCCTAATTAGTGTATTAGATTTCCCATCACTATCAGCACCACTGCTATGAACAAAGCTCCTAATGTCTAGGTCATCCTCATCAGGTATGGTGGCGCTCCAGCAACCAATATTTGTACCGATTATCGCCTTATCATATGTCCAAATATTAAGGTTGTGTCGATTGTTTGCTAACCTATAAGCTTCTGGATAGCTATCGATTAATTCCCCTTCCTTATTTTTAACTAGCTCGCCGTTCTCATCCCTTAATTCGTACGTCCCAAACATTAGGCCAAGTACCATTCCTGTTGGATTCGCTTTTAGTGCATTGACAATAGTATCGTTCAAATGACCGTCATTAAATGAATAGCCTGATAGGATTAAAAGAGATGATTTCTTTCTAACAAATCTACTTAATTGGTCTATTAAAGCAAGATAAGGCATCTTCCTGCTTTCTTCATATTTAAGGTGTGATGGATATATTAAATGCGACGCATCCTCTTTAATTTCGGAAGAGCGGTAGACTTTTTTAACATCTTTGCCTTCTTTATCTTTTTCTGTCTCCTGATACCAATTAATTGATCCATGTATTTTCCAGAGCCTCGACCAATGTATCGGGATTAAAGCATCCTCTACCGCCCTTAAATCAAAGAATGACCTTCTGGAGCCAACAAAACCATCAAAATAAGGAACCTCTGAATCTTCTAATGCCTGCTCCATTAATAAATCGTAGTTGGTCGTAAACAGTTCAACAGCAACTTTTCTATCTATAGATCCAATCCATTTGCATAAACGATGATAGGGGGTTTCTTGATCAGGCAATTCCACATTTAGCTTTGCTACAATTACAGAGCAAATATCTCGCTCTAAATCTAACAGCTCACTTTCCGATAAACCTCTTACACTCCCCCCTTTTGATACCAATAACAAACTCCGTAAAAAGCTTAAAATATCTTCTATATTTTCTATATCCTTATTAGCCTCTTTCAGTACTCCTAGAAGCAACAAATACTTATTATTTTCCTTAAATTGATCATTGATGTGAATAGTAAGATTTTTAACATCTGGAATTAGCGGCCATTTATCTTCAGGTAAAGCTACGGATAAGGGGCATCCCGCTGAAATGAAAAAACCTATTGCCTCATTGTCTTGGGATAATGACTGCCTAAGGTATTTCAAATGTCTGATTGGATCATGATAACTTTGCATAATGTTATTCCGCTTCCATCCCATTTATTTCATTTAGCAAGTGTAACAAAGGTTTAGCCACCTATATAAAATCGTATATTTTATCCAATTGACTAACCTCAAGTCCCCTCACTTTCCTAACCAATATATGTACAGGTATCCGTTCTTTCAGGCTAAAAGGATTTAACCCTTTATTATTTAGGGTATGAATCAACTTCATCATTCGGCATCCGTAGAACTTTCAACATTTAGTTCATCGAACTTGGCCGCCATAGTGGGGTTACGCCGCGTCAGCTTCTTGATTGTCACATCCTGTGCCTTGTTATTTGCGAGGCGCAGGTTGCGGTCTGTACTCAGCAAGGCGTCTTTCGTTTTTTGCAGATGGTCGATGGACTTATCAATTTCATCAATGGCCGTTTGAAATTTTCTGGAGGCAAGGTCATAGTTCTTTCCGAACGCGGTCTTAAATTTATCGAGATCGTTTTCAAAGCTCGTTATGTCAACGTTCTGGGCTTTAACAAGCGCCAGCTCCCTCTTGTACTCGAGCGACTTCATTGCCGCGTTACGCAGCAGCGTAATGATTGGAAGAAAGAACTGCGGCCGCACGATATACATCTTGGGGTAGCGGTGAAACACGTCGACTATGCCAGAGTTATAGAGTTCACTGTCGGGTTCGAGCAGCGACACCAGCACGGCGTACTCGCAGCCCTTCTCTGTACGGTCTTTGTCCAGCTCCTTTAAAAAATCCTCGTTCCTTTTCTTAGTTGCAGTTGTATCGGTTTCGTTTTTCATTTCAAACATAATCGAAACAATCTCGGTACCAGCTTCGTCTGAATCGCGAAAAATGTAGTCGCCCTTGCTGCCGGTCCGGGCATCGTTATCTTTTTCGAAATAGGCCCTCGGGAACGCGGTGGCTCGAATGCGGTTAAACTCGGTATCGCAGTGCTGCTCAAGGGTTTCGCCAACCATCTTGGTCGATAGGCGGACCTTCATATCCCGGAGGCGCTCAATCGCATCGTCACGATCCTTTATCTGCGTCTCGTACTTGTCCTTTAGCGAGGTCTCGGCGAGTTGTTTTTCAAGCTCGGCAAGCTTAAGGCCACTTTTCAACTCGTCACGCTCCTTCTCAACTGCACTGACTGCGCCGGTAATCGCGACCTTCTGCTCAATTTGAGTAGCATCAAGTTTGGCATTTAAATTCTGGATTTCACTATCTTTTGCTGCGGCAGTCTCCTGTAGCTCCTTGGCAAGCTTCGTATTTGCAAGTTCAGCAGCCGCTTGCTTATCGCGCTTGGTCTGTTCAAGCTCGTTAGCCAAGGCATCCCGCTCCTTTTCAACTTCGCCCAGCGCCTCGGTTACAGCTAGTTTCTTCGTTACTTCACCGGTGTCTAATTTGGCTTTTAAGGATTGAATCTCGGCATCCTTGACGGCGGAGGCCTTTAGCATTTCGCTACCGATTTCGCTCTTGGCGAGCTCTACTGCATTCAGCTTGTCTTTCTCGGCCAGCTCAAGCCGTTCGTACAACTGCTGCTCAAACTCGCCATCGCGAACTTGCTTTAGAATGTCTGCATACCCAGCTTCGTCAATTTTAAATGCTTTATCGCAGTGCGGGCAGATGATTTCGTGCATGTCTTGCTCTCCCTTAAGTGACAAATATTCGCTTTACATACCTTGGCTTCTACGTCCTTCGACGATCTATAAATGACGTCAATCGGCTTTTTAAAGTCATTGTCGTCCTATCACAGAAATAATATCTAGCGGCCGAAATGTAGGACATTGGAGCTCGCCTTTTTTAGCATTGGCTCGTCTGATCCAAGAGAGTTTCTCATGAACCCAATTGGAAGATCCGTGAGCTTTTCAATATCTGACGGATAAAGTGATAGATCCTTTACTAGCTCTTCTTTCGATTTAACGTTCTCGTCGAGAAGCATCCGTATGCTTTTGTTGATGAGGTTGGGTTTTTCCGAAGGAGTGGAGTCATCCAAGGGCTCATTCTTCCTCCACTTTCTTCTGGATAGGTTGATCCACAGCCTCTTTTCTTGATCTTCACTCACTAGTCCAAGCTGTTTGCTTCGCATTACCTGCATGGCAATAGATGTATTCCATCTGGGCTTGAGGGCACGAAATGCATCTATAGTCGGTGCCCACAAGTCACTGCTATAGGCTACGGCAGGAAGTAAAAAGGCTCCAGCAAAAAAATGTGCTTGATCCTCGATTATCTTGAAATCCTGTTTTTTGTTTAACGTTGTTTGGTCAACATTCCGGTGTAATATCATGTGCCCCAGCTCGTGAGCGGCATCAAATCGGGAACGAAAATAGTTTTCCTTGTCGGATGAAAGCACAACAATAGGGTGTGGAGTCCTATATTCTGAGAAGGCGTCCAATGTTTCAGCTTCAAAGTCGGTCCTCCACACGACGATCCCGTTACTCTCTAGCGTCCGGATCATATTTCCTATGGGGCCTGATCCTAGGTTCCAGTGATCCCGGAGTTGTGTTGCTAACGACTCAATTCTTAATGTGTCTAAATTTCTAAAGTCCTCGGGTACATCAAGGTCGGGAAGATTTAGGTCGGGAAAGTCAAAAAAGCCCATTAAGTAATCCAGGACATCCAGCGAGAGTTCGAAATTGGCCTCAACGCGTGTCCGAGAAGCCTTGGTAGCGGATGCCATGGACCTATAAAAGAGCCTTTTGGGCTTTTCTATAACAATCGGATTTAGAAAATACTCGGTTGGTAAGTTCAGTGCCTTTGCTATTCGCTCTAATACACCTTGCTGAGGTTTTTGGTCTCCTCGTTCATACTGGGAAATTGACGATGAAGAGACGTCTGTCAGTGCAGACAAGCCAACACTTGTAAGTCCACGGGCATTTTTTGCTTGAAGCAGCCGCTTGCCATTAAAAGTTTCAACCCCGACCGGCATCAGCTTTATTCCTTTTTGTCAGGTTTCTTGAATTTGACTAACTGGCTTTCCTTAAACTTGGGTTCGTTCCCTTGAGCGGCCGCATGGAGGTCATTCTGCGCCTGAAAGTGTCTAGCTTGGGTGTCGCGAATATCACGTAAATCGATAGGCTGATAGATCCAGTCATCAAAGTTGGTATTAGGGAAGCCTATGCACACAGATTGGAACTGACCCTTATTACCTGGTTGTTCGGTATGAACGAAAATGCCGTAGAGTTTTTTGTCGGTGGGAGACAAGTCAATGGGGAAAAGTTCACTTTGTGGCATATAGCTATTTATCTGCGACGATTGCTCTCGATTGTCTGAGCGCACTGGGAAGCCGGCGGTAACCTGGACGTGGCACATTGAGAACTTAAATTTATCGTTGCTGATTTGAATATGGCTGCAGCCACCTGTTTCGGGTGTTATCACTGTCACGGATAACCCGAACCTGGCTGCTGTGCGTTTAAACAGCGTCTCGCACCTTCCTCGACGAAGGTATCCCAATACATACCTGCCCTCTTCTTCGTCCAATGCAGGGTCGTTCATCATAGCGCTATATGAGCCACTGTATGCCCCCGACAAACTGTCTAATAGAGCTGAAACAAACGCCGGTGGCAGTGTATGAACCAGCATTTGGTCCAGAGAAGGAGAGGTGTTCATAAAAATCCCACTAATTTTTGTTATGACGGTCAAATAGTATGATATATTTTATTATATAGTCAATATATAGGATAAAAATTAATTAAATAGCTATCAATAGTCAAGATTTCGAGGTATGTGTGGATTGGGGCCAGATCTTCCCCGCTTACCGCGGTCCAATCATCTCTGGCACGGTATGGCTACAGTAGACGCCACTTCATTCCGTTTTATCGTGAGGTTGTTGTAAGACGTGGGAGAAAATACTCCTGCAGGACTAGGGTTTTTCCTGTCAACGGTGTCTTACTAGGGTGTATGTAAGCACAATATAGAATATAGAGCTCCATCCTGTCATGTTGATTTGCAGGCATCTGGCCCGCGTTACTACGCTCGTAGTGCGTTCCCGGGTTGTCCTGCCTTTTTCGACTGGATATTATATGCGTATTTGGCAGCACAAAGACTAGGGTGCGGGCCGTATCAATCAGAATGCCCTGCCGGTACTGGGCAAAATCGAAACATAGCGGGCACTCCAATTCATTTCTCCTCCACTAGTGACACCTAAATTTTAATCCTGGCTGTATTGGCACCCGAGATGGCGAACCCCCATATATTATGACTCAGGATAAAGACATTAATGGTCAGGATTCCTCCCCGGTAACACGGGAGGAGCTATACCAAAAAGTATGGGCTGCTCCGATGACCGCTGTGGCCCGTCAATATGGTGTATCGTCCAGCTATATGGCGAGAGTCTGTACTCGACTCAATGTACCTAGGCCGGACCGAGGTTACTGGGCAAAACGGGCGGCGGGTCAGACCGTTGAGCCACCAGATATACCTGATACAGGGCCTGGCGATGAGCTCGAATGGGTTAGAGACGGACAGAGTTGGCCTGAGAAAGAGGCATTACCCCAGGGTGCTGTCACGTCTGGTATAGGTTATGCCATCTGGTATTCCGCCCTGGGAGGTTTGACAGCAACACAGGCCGCTGTTGTGCAGTTATTTGTGCCTGTCATAGCAGCCTTGGGCGGGACTGTTTTTGGTGGCGAATCTATTTCATTGCGGCTAGTAATCTCTTCGCTACTGATATTAGGGGGGGGTTTCGCTGTGGTTGCGGGGCGTGCGTACACTAAGCAGAAAACGGCAAATGCAAGTACGGAAAGCCATTGATTTTCAACTTTGATCAATATGTAGGTACTGTCCTGGCCACCGATTCTTTGGGTCCACTGTTCGGGTTGTAACCTGTTAAATCGATACCCGTGTGGTCAAAAAACTCACCCACCTCAAGAAAGCAAGCACTGGGATGGCCCAAAAATAATGCAGGGATTTTGCGGGGATTCGTCCCGCACTGTTATGCTCAGGAGTGATATCTGCTGTGAACGTTCACTATAAAAGTTAAATAAAATCAAACAGTTAGATCTTAACCTCTTAATTCATAATGCTGGGGTCGGTGGTTCAAGTCCACCCGTAGCTACCATTCCTCAAATGGTTTGCCTGTTAGCACCTGCTAACATTTTTCTCGGTTGTGCCCAATTTTGTGCCCTGAAGTACGCCGGACAAATTATCTGCATACTCCATCAGGTGATCTGCCGATAAATGTGCATATTTACGAACCATTGATGCATCCGACCAACCTCCCAATTCTTGCAGCACATGCAATGGCGTTCCTTGTTGAATATGCCAACTGGCCCAGGTGTGCCTCAAGTCGTGCCAT
>JBLHNZ010000055.1:0-13919 GCA_047623245.1 Oceanicoccus sp.
ATTAGGGGGAGTATTTTGTCATTCTAGGCATTGAGGCCACTTAACTTGAATTATTCTATACGAAGTGGTCTTTAGTTGAAGTGGTCAAATAAATAGTCAGTTATGAAAAGCATATTTTTTAAAATTTATAGTGGGATTATCATCGGAACCATTCTCGTGGCGTCCCTTGCATACCTCAGTTTAGAGGGGATTAATAAATTCCGTTACGAAAGCTATTTGGTCGAAACAATCGGTGGCACATTTTCGCTGATGACTGCCGGTGTAGTGAGGCATGACGGTCGAGAAAGAAAGGAATGGATAGATGTCATTGAAAGGCTTACCGGCATTGGCCTTGAAGTCGGGCAAATAAATAATTTACAGGATTACAAGCCTTACGTTCTCAATGAGGATGGCAAGCTTATCTATATTCAAGCAGACGCGACCAACAAAAGAGCCAAAGTTGCTCTACCCATTCCGGGTGATGATGATCAGTTTGTTATATCCGAGCTCAGTGATATCAGTCAAACGGTTACCAGAATGACGGCTTTGTTGATTCTAAATGAGCTTGGCCGCCACCCGAAAACCGATCGAGCGAAGATATTGTCCTCCCTTGACGAGAGTTTTGGCTATGACCTGAAGCTTAATTCACCCGATAATATTCCCCTCGATCAGTCGCAACTAAGGCGACTGAAGCAAGGTGATATTGTCGTGAATCTAAATGACACTTCGTCGAGCGCTCCCTTTGTCAAAGTTTATGCGAAGTATGGAAACAGTGGTCTTGTATTGACACTTGGGCCGATCATGCTTTTTCAGTGGAACCCTGTCATGTTGTTGGCAGTTATCGGCTCCCTCGCTTCGATAATGCTGATCTTTTACGGTTACTTTTTAGTTCGCCCTCTAGAGAGAAAGTTAAAATCACTCGAAAATAGTATTAATAACGTCGGCACATCACGTTCCCAACCCATTGAAATTGTCGGTAGTGACGCATTTGCAGGAATGGGGGCCAGCATAAACTCAATGATGAACCGGATTACGACACTCGTCGGGCAGCAACGGCAGCTGACTAGTGATATTTCGCATGAGTTGCGTACACCTGTTGCGAGGATGTTATTTAGAATTGAAAACATAATCGATGATACAGATCTCGATGAGTCGAACGGAAATATTGAGGGCTTAAAGAAAGATATCAATAACTTAAACAAGATGATCGACGAAATTCTTACCTGCGCGAAGCTCGACCACCCACAAGAATTCAAAAAGCGCCACTTTGATATCATTGGTGCAACGGCGGAGATAATTCGGGAGCTATCGCCGCAACATCCCGAAATTAATTTCACCCAACAAGCGGATACACCGAAAATACTGGTCTATGCCGAAGAAGTGATGCTTGTTAGAGCCATTGAGAATTTGCTGATGAATTCTTGCCGTTACTGCAAACAAGCCGTTTCCATCAGCTTTTTCGCAAATAGTAGCGGATTAAATGTACATGTCGAAGACGACGGCCTGGGTATCCCGGAGGAATATCGAGATACTATATTTGACCCCTTTATCCGAATAGACAAAAGCCGTAATCGTGCTCTTGGAGGGTTTGGTTTAGGTTTATCAATCGTGCAGAAAGTCGCAGAGCTTCATCAGGGTAAGGTCAAGGCCGGAGTCAGTCGTTCGCTTGGTGGAGCAATGTTTAGTATGAATATACCCACCGTTTTGAATCATTAGTTGTCGCAACCTGTATAGTTTGGATATCGTGTGTTGGCTTTTTGGGCTGAGGGGAAGCAATAGTGGAGAACTATTTTATTGGCAGTGTGTTAAGATGACTTATTTTAACGTCGATTTGTTAAGAAATTTTAATAAAATCAAGAAGTTAACATTCTGATACAAAAGCTATACTTGAAAAACGTAGACGTTCTTGAAATGACTATTTATTATCCAGTCATACTAAAGTCGCTAGTGAGATGCCAATGAAATACCCTTTAACAGTGTTGCTGATATTTGGCGGGTGCTGTACACATAGTTTTGCCGCCGATGAAGAGAGTGATTGGGGCGTCTGGGCTACCGGAACGGTCGATTTTTCTGAGCAACATCAAGATGTCGTTGACGAGGCTGTTGAGGAGGCAGAACTAGGCGTCATGGTTGATTCAGTTGAGGAGCCAAAGATGATCGAAGATAGATTGGTCGTCGGCGATAAAGTACCGTCGTTCTCTGCTATACGTGGGTTTATCCAAACTGTTGCCGTTGAAATTACGGAAATACCTGACGAGGGAGGCGCAGACGCAGTTTATGGGTCGGGCATTAGCGGCAGTGATGAAAACTTATTGCATGAACTCGATAAAAGTTCACTACTTGATTATGAAACCCGAACTGATAATAACGATCTGCAGCCTCCTGCAGCAGAACCCAGTGATTTAGGTGTATCACATCAGCTAGTAGGGGCTGAATTCGAAAACGCCGATCTCTTAGAAGAAATGAGTGACTAAATGTCTTCCAAGGGGAAATCATATAAAATGAGTCGTATTGTTATGCATCGTGCCTTTTTTCTTCGACTAATCCGCGGAATACTATATTTGTCGTTGTTGATAAACGGTTCCGCAATGGCACTTGATCAGGAAGCTAGCGATCTGGTGAATGACGCACTTTCCGAACGAGATAGCGGCAATGTCAGTGGGTCTATTAACATTCTCAGTCTTGGCTTGGAAAATAACCCCAACGACCTTCGGATAAAGCTGGAGTTGGCATCGAGCTATTTTTTCGACAAGAATTACGCTGTAGCGAGACAATTAGTTAATGAAGTTTTGTTGGAAGACACGCTTCCCAAAACTGTTCGGGAAAATGCAGATCGCTTTTTGCAGATAATCGAAATGCGGGGAAATATCGACAATAGGTTCTTGAGTAAATACAAAAACTCGCTAAATGTGTTTTCTGGTCATGATACTAACGCGAATTTGGCACCCAGTGACTCATTGCTCGATATAGGGCAATTACCTGAATCATTTACTCAAAATGCCGACGATTTTTACGGGCTGGCATATGATTTTTCATTCTCTAACCCGATAGAAGTGGTTAACAATGACAAAGTCGAGTCGCTGTATCAGCGCAGCGGAATTTCCGTATATAGCAAAAATTACGATAATACAGATAAGTCTGATCTGTTAGTGGTAAGTGGACGTACTGACGTCAGCTATTTTTCTAGAAGCCAGTGGTATGCGCGCGCGAGTGCTGCATTTACCCATGTAAAATTGGGGGGTGATAGTCTGGTGGATTACTATCGATTGTCCGGAAAACTGGGCTATCAATTTGACTCATCTGTCCTCTCATTGACATTATCGACGAACAAAAAGAATTATGTTCACAGCGGAGATAAAGAAAAAGAGGGTTATCAATTTAGTCAGTTAATTAATTATAGAATCGATATGCCATACGATCTAATGCTGACGTTAAATGCTGAAAACAGCTTAATGAATTTAAATGAGAGCAGCTATTCCTACCATTCAAATACAGTAGGGTTTTCGATATATGCTCCGCTCGGCAACCACGTTAATTTGTTTGTAGGCAGTGGTTATACAAAAAATAAGTATAGAGACTTCGAAAAATACTACCTACAAAAGCGTGTAGATACTGTTTTAAAGCATCGGGTTCAATTTGAACTCACTGAAATTTATGACGATGTTGGTGTTGAATTGTCGTATACGAATCTTGATCGAGTGTCTAATAACGATATCCATACTTATGACAGAGATGTTTTTATGTTATCGCTTAAGTACTCATTAAATCACTGATAGCTAGCATTTTTTTCTATGAAAAAAAATATTATTCTAGTCGAAGACGATTGTGACCTTGCGGAATTGACCTCCGGCTATCTCTCCTCCTACGGATACGGGATGACCATTGTCAGCGATGGTCTCTTAGCAGTGGATATAATCGTTGAGCAACAACCCGATCTTGTTATCCTCGATCTCATGTTACCTGGTCTCGATGGTTTAGAGGTATGCAAACGTATTCGTCCTGACTTTAGTAATCCTGTTTTGATGTTTACCGCGAGAAACGATGAGATAGATGAAATATTAGGCTTGGAAATGGGAGCCGATGACTACATTAGCAAGCCGGTCGAACCGAGGTTGCTTGCAGCCAGAGTGAAGGCTCTCTTACGACGCTCGTCGGCGAAAGCATCTGCTGCGGGTGATGAAAATGATCATATTGAAGTGAATGGCTTAGTGGTCAACGACAGTTCCCGTACCGTTTCTCTCAATAGTGAGCCGATATCGCTTTCGACGCCCGAATACGATTTGTTGTGGTTACTTATTTCAAATGCTGGTTGCATTTTGTCTCGAAAATTTATATTCGAGAATTTGCGAGGTGTTGACTATGACGGGTTTAACCGGGCGATAGACATAAATATTTCACGTCTCAGAGCAAAATTAGATGATAGCTCTACCTCTCCTGAAATAATTAAGACAATCCGCAACAAAGGGTATCTTCTGGCGATGTAATGTCGCCTCACCAATCCATTCGTAAGTTGAACCAACCCGTTATATTCGCAGTTCTCTGTATTTAAAAAAACTATGTCGACAGATTTACGTCAGAAGTATATGAGTATTCGCCCATGGTAGTCTGCCGATCGGCAGTCGGCCATTGCTGTGAGTAATATTGTCAGGTCATAACAGGGTGTTTGTCATTCTCCTGAAAATGCTTTCTATGCATAGATATTGACTCTGTCCCAAAGATACGACAATATGCAATTTATTTCATATGAAGTTGGGAAAAATTATGAGTGATCATGCATACGCACGACCAGATCGACGTCTTTTACTCGCTGAAGGTCCACGAGTAATATACGAATTGGCTTCGCTACTTCCCTCTGCACCTTTTTTGTACCAGGCACCGCGTGGCGATAATCACCCTATTTTGGTGATGCCTGGATTGGGAGCGGGTGATTCGTCTACGGGTTTGCTGAGAGGTTTTCTTTCTTCCTTAGGACATAAGACTCACCCGTGGAATCTGGGAACGAACAGGGGCCCGACAGCACCGAATCTGCCAGCTAAGCTGGCTACGCGTCTAGATCAGATATTTACAAATGCTGGTGATAGGAAAGTGAGTCTGGTCGGCTGGAGTATGGGTGGCGTTTATGCGCGGTTATTGGCTCATTTATATCCGGAAAAAGTACGGCAAGTCATTACGCTCGGAAGTCCTTTTGGAGGAAGTTCGCGTTCTCAATCTAACAGTGCTTTACCTCCAAAAATTGATACACCTCATCAAATGTCTACAAAGGAAATGCGATCTTTAATTGGAGAGCCACTGCCAGGTATTCCCGGATCTGCAATATTTAGTAAAACCGATGCTATTGTGCATTGGCGACATGCGACCCAGGTTCGCAGCGATATTGCAGAAAATATCGAGGTTTTTGCTGCCCATATTGGCCTCGGATTCAGCCCGGCTGTACTCTATGCCATAGCGGATCGACTGGCTCAGAGAGAAGATCGGTGGCAGCCATTTCAGCGCAGCGGCTGGAAGTCGGTAGTCTATGGCACAGCTAATTTGTCACAGTAGAACGTGGTGGGTCATTTTTGTGGCTCGCGTTTCAAATTGGGCTGCGAGATAAAGATTGTGTTCCAGTTTCCAAAAAAATGTCTATTTTTTCTACTTTTAAATTAGGGAATAACATCGACGAAGACAAAATTAACGGAAACACTGAGTATAGAAGCGCCGATTATTTGTGGCGGCAATGACGGCTTTGAACTGTTGCGCTGATGTTTGTGCAAAAAACATCAGCGCAGTCCGGGCGGTCGTCACAGGATAGGGTAAGGTTTAGACTCTTTGTCAGCTTCTTCGCGACTAGTACTGGGCCTTTCTTTTTACAGACTAGAGCCAGATTTCACGGTTATCCTCTCTCCCAATGTCTCTCGAAATTTTGATATCTAAAACCTCCTTCATGTCACAAGCTGCAAGCATATCGTCAACATTTTTTTGATCTGGGGCATCTAGTCTGTCGTATTCATTTTGTACGCGCTTTAACAAATAAAACCGATAGGGTTGCGCTAGAGCGTTGACCGCGACGCCTCGAACATCGAAGCTTCCCAAGCCGACGCCTCGTTCAACAGGAGTTGACGGGGAGAGGTCTTTTTGGTCGCTGAGCCATTGATTAATGCAGTGGCTAGCCGTCTTTGTTTCCGGTACAAAATCGATGGCGATTTGTTTTAATACATTGATCAATGAATCCGGAACAACATCATTTTCAAGATAAGCGCCACTCTGATTTTCAAATTCTCCGACATCGAGCTCGGGTCTATTCATACGCTCAACCCAGCGAAATAATCGAACAGCCTTAGTTTGCATTAAGCCTAATGGCGCAGGGTCTCTTCCCAAATGCCCATAAAGTGGTGCAATCATACCAAAATCACCGATACAGGGTTTTCCTCCCAATAAGTAAGGCTGTTCAGCGAAATGGATATTGAGTTTGTCGAGCAGCTCGGCGTATAGATTTTCAACGAGTTCAAAAGTATCGGGAACCGCACCGAACATTTGGCAAGCCGTTCGCATACGCTGCATATTTTTCTCGGCCTGTTGTTCCCGCTCGGGGTTTCTGGGCATCATCGAGGCAAAGTGAAAGCTCAAAAATTCATGATTTTGTTCGGGGAAATTCCAGCGATAGTGCATTGCAGGCCGCAATAAGCCTTCTGCGCCAATTACATCAAACAGTAGACTGGTAATTCTTTGCTTTGGGGTGTTTGGAGAGAAGCGGTTATTGTTATCTGCTTCATAGTGATCAATGATCGCAGTTCCATCACGTATCACATGCCCCGATGCGGTCTCGATAGTCGGGATACTTTGTCGGCCACCCATTTTGGGTAATACATGTTGCCGAAAGTGATCGGTAATTGGAACGGTCTCCCGATAGGAGAGACCTGATTTAATCAGGTAACTTCGAGCCTTGCCCGTATAGAGAGATAAAGCAGAACCATAAAGCGTAATTTCGCTCATTATATTTTTCCGGGTAGCACACTGGCCACAATAAGTTCGCGTGCAGTCTCAATCTATTACGCGGCTTTTAACAAATGATAGCCACAAGTTCGAGGTGAGTGTTTACTAGAGCGCCATGCTTGGGCGGTTGTTTAATGATTCTCTCCACCGAAGTATATTTTTATGATGATCCTTTGCCTTTACCTTGACCACGCGGGCGAAGTCGACAACCACCGCCGCTGTAATATCGGCATTGGAAAAACAGTCTATTGCCAGGAATTCGCGGCCTTCAAGTCTTGCATCAAGCATGTCGAAGAAATCGTCCAGGCGAGAAAGGCCTCGTTCTGCCAGTTCTGGAATTTGTTGGCGATTTACCGGTCCGGTCATAGCGCGGTCTCTCATGCCGGGTGAAGAGTTCCGCAGAGCTTCCGCAACTGCTGACAAGCCTTCCAGTTCCACTTTCGCGGTCCAGTTTGCGACTAGACCCTTTTCTACAGAAGTGGTGCCTAACATTGGTGGGTTCGGGAACTGTGCTTCCAGATAAGCGGCAATACCGGCATTTTCGGTAAGGACGGTACCGTCATCGAGTTTTAATGCCGGAATGGTGCAAGAGGGGTTAATCGCACGAAAGTCATCTCCAAGCTGTTCCGCTTTACGCATATCGATTTCCACTGTGTCGAAAGCAACGCCCTTTTCAGCGAGTAAAATACGGGCACGACGGGGGCTTGGAGCCATAGAAAAATCATAAAATGTCATGGTCATAATGTGTAATCTCTTGGCAATGGATAACAAGTTGGCGAAAGGAAGAAAAAGTTGAAGCGAATCGGGTCGCAAAGGGTACGTTGCGTCCTCATTTTTAACTCAATAAGCAGCGTTTTCCTCGTTCAATCACCGTAATTAACAGGTTGAGCCATTGGTTAAATTCTGAACCGATTGCTAGGAAGCAAGCGAACCCGTCGTTGGTGGACATCTTATACACTAGCGACATATATTATGCCAGTATAGCTTAGTCGCAAGGGGTTGCGGACGTTCTCATCGATGTTATGTGTCTTCTTATTTATTATGAATTCCCATTATCTGCCTCGAATACGAATCTGTGAAGGTGTCGAGTTTGCCCACCGTTTAAATGAACGGCGAAAGTTTGCTGTATCGCTAAACCCTAGTAAAGAAGCAATCTCAGAAACGGGTAACGTTGTTCCCAGTAAATATTCTGTCGCGAGACGGTAGCGAACTTTGTCCAGTAGTTGTTGAAACTTGCTTCCCTCTTTGGACAGGTGGCGCTGCAGGGTACTTTCACTCATATGTAGTTTTTGAGCCATCGCTGCACACGTTGGAAACTCAGTTCCCGCTTGCAGTAACTCTTGTTGCACCCGCGCACTGACTCTACCTCGGTGACTGTCCCGGGGCAATAAGCGGTCGCATTCACGTTGCAGTATGTCTTGTGCTAAGGGGTTTGCTGTCGATATAGCGAAAGCGAGGCTTTCATGGTCAAAACTCAGTGCGCGCCGATTGCTATTAAAGCGAACTTTTGGGCCAAAAATTTTCTGATATAGCGCGGCATCATAAGGTGCTGAGTAGTCTAGCTCCAGTTTAAAGCTTGTCGTAGGGATGTCGAAAAGTATGTGGCGACTGTTGAGGATTGCGGCATAGATGAGCTCGCAATAAAAACGCTCAAGCTCTTGTGGAAGATGTTCCGCCTGAACGAGTATCTCCATCCTGTCATCAGAACTTTTGAGCTCAATTTGAATGCTGGGCAAAATAACGCGGTTATAACGAACCAGTAACCTCAGTGCGTCACCGACGGTGGAGCTGGTCATCAAGGCGTACCCAAAAATACCTTGCGAGGGGAGATCGAACTGTGACCCAACTCTAAGACCCAATTGCGGATCTTTTGAAAGCTGCAAGGCGTTCGTAAACAGAGTATTCAGCTGCGTCGCCGTAAAGCTAAATTCCGATTGGGTACCTACGGTGGATAACCCCGTATTGTTAAGCAGATCACGCTTGCTGATGCCACGCTCGCCCAGCAGAGAAAGCAGTATTGAAAAATAAATTGAATGCATAGTTGACGGTATTTAACTCCCTAGTTGACGGTATTTAACTCCCTGATGTGCCTATTTGTCAATTACTATACTGTTGTTATTTTGATCACATAATTGTTGGCGCTGCTATTCCGTATAGATCCAGCCATTTGGGTAGTTGCCTAAGTATTGAGTTCCTAGTGAGACTCGTGAGTATAATCGAAAAAAGCAGATACGCATGGTAGTGGAGTTTTGGACTAAGCTATTTATTAATCGTTACTTATAAGGAGTGAAAACGTGTCATTGATTCCGGAACCAAAAGGAAAATTACCAGGTATTGGCCATAGTCGTTTGGTCGATGCTGCAGCCCCAGTGCAATCGCTATTGGCGCTGGCTAACGACCTAGGTGAAATATACCGACTGCAGGTCCCTGGCGGTAATTTGTTGGTTGTCTCGAGCCAGCGCTTGGTTGATGAGTTGTGCGACGAAACTCGCTTCGATAAAAAAGTCAGTGGCGCTTTATACAATATTCGCGATATCGCTCTGGATGGATTATTTACTGCAAAAACGACTGAACCCAATTGGCAAAAGGCACATAACATATTGATGCCGGCTTTTAGTATGGGATCGATGTCCAATTACTTTCCTATGATGCTGGAAATCGCTGAACAAATGATGACACGCTGGGGGCAGATGAACGCCAATGATGAAATAGATGTTCCCGCTGACATGGTTCGTTTGACCCTCGATACAATTGGTTTATGTGGGTTTGATTACCGATTTAATTCTTTCAGTCGCGATGAGCCACACCCATTTATAGAAAGTATGTTAGTGGCTTTGCAAGAGGCCATCGATCGTGCTGTGGCTATTCCGATGCTCCATGCAATGAATGTGGGGCGTAGGCAGCGGTATGAAAAGCACGTCGAAAATCTGAAAACTATCGTCGATGCCGTTATCGCAGAACGAAAAGCCGGTGGTGGTGCTTCGGACGCGAAAGACCTACTGAGTCTAATGTTGACGGGTTCAGATCCAGAAACTGGCGAAAAATTGTCAGATGAAAACATCCGTTACCAAATAATTACATTTTTGATTGCTGGCCACGAGACGACTAGCGGTTTGTTATCTTTTGCCCTGCAATACTTGATAAAACATCCCGCGGTACTGAAACGTGCCTATGCGGAGGTCGATGAAGTATTAGGTGCAGATCTAGACACTCCACCGACTCTCGCGCAAGTAGGGCGTCTTCCCTACATACGTCAAGTGCTCAATGAAGCGCTGCGCCTTTATCCGACGGCTCCCGCTTTCACCGTGACACCTCTTGAAGACACGACACTTGCCGGAGAGTACCCTCTGAAAGCCGGTCAGCCCATTCTAATATTAATTGGTGGTCTTCACCGAGACGAAAAAGCCTGGGGAGACAACCCCGAATTGTTTGATCCAGATCGTTTTTCACCAGAAATAGCTGCAGAACGTTTGCCTAATGCCTTCAAGCCTTTTGGTAACGGTCAGCGGGCTTGTATTGGTAGCCAGTTTGCTCTGCAAGAATCAGTTTTGGCACTGGGTATGGCACTACAGCGTTTCAAGTTCATCGATCATACGAATTACCAGTTGGAAGTAAAAGAAACCCTTACGCTCAAGCCCAACGATTTTAGACTACGTCTAAAAAAACGCACAGATGCAGACCGCAATCTTAGTTCGCATCAACACTCTGCGACTATGGATAAATCGCAGGAAGTTGTCGCTGCACAGTTGGCGAGTGATCATGGGACGCCATTATTGGTTTTACATGGCAGTAATATGGGATCGGCGCAACAGGTCGCCGGGCGTTTGGCCGAGGAGGGAGAATCAGTCGGTTTTGTCGTCAACACTGGAACTTTGGACGAGTACCAGAACCGATTGCCAAATGAAGGTGTAGTATTGTTTGTCACCGCGTCGTACAACGGTACACCTACCGACGATGCAAAAAACTTTATGGCATGGCTGGAGTCAGCGGATCAGGATCTCAGTAAGGTGCGTTACGGCGTATTTGGCGTCGGTAATAGAGATTGGGCGACGACGTACCAGCGCGTCCCCAGACTTATCGAAGAGCGGTTGGAGGCTCTCGGTGCCAAGCGCGTCGCGTCGCGCGGTGAGGCCGATGCGAGAGGGGATTTCTTCGGAGATATCGATAATTACTCGCAACGTGTTTGGCCCGAATTGGCGTTGTCACTTGGCCTTGCTGTTGTTGCTCCGGTCGATCTTGGCGAGCGCTTCGACGTTGATATGGTCACTAGTGATGACGGCGATACTGCATTTTTATCGCATCATTCACTCACTCCGATGACGGTTGTGGTTAACCGAGAGATGGTTGATATGAAAGTGGACTTTGGTGTAAGCAAGCGCCATATCAGCGTTTCCTTACCTGCCGGAGTGAGCTATAAAACGGGAGACCATTTGTTGGTTATGCCGCGTAACCCAAGCACAACGGTTGAACGCGCTGCGACCCGATTTGGCTTGAGCCTAGAGCAACGTATACGGTTGTCGTTGAAGCATGGTGCAGCCGGAGCAATACCGGTTGACCGCGCTATCACGGTGGAGTCGTTGCTAGGTCGTTATGTCGAGCTCTGCGACCCAGCAACGGTACGTCAAATTAAGATGCTGGCGGAACATGCCTTGTGCCCACCTGACGTTAGTGCGTTAAATATACTGGCCGACCCCGAACACTACAAAAAAGAGATGCTTGATAAAAGAGTGTCGCTATTAGATCTACTTGAGCGGTACCCTAGCATCGAGTTGCCATTTGCAGCCTTTATCGATCAATTGGCAGAGCTGCATCCTCGCTACTATTCTATTGCGTCATCGCATTTAGCGTCACCTGACCGCGTCGATATTGCGGTGAGTCGCGTCGAAGGCGCGGCGTTGAGTGGTAGTGGTAACTATCTCGGCGCTTGCAGCTCGACTCTAGATGCAGTCGGTGTTGGGGAGCCGATATTAGCGCGTGTACGGCCTGTAGATTCTGGATTTTTGCCGCCAAAAGATTTGCAGCAGCCCATTATTATGGTGGGCCCAGGAACGGGTGTCGCACCTTTTCGCGGATTCATTCAAGATCGAATGTCACACCTTAAGGAAGGCAAGGATTTGGGTGAAGCGTTGCTATTTTTTGGCTGTCGCCATCCTGATGTCGATGACATATACGGTGAAGAATTTTCAGTTGCACAGGCTGCAGGTACTGTGAAGTGTATTAACGCTTATTCTAGATTGCCCGGTCACCCCTATCACTATGTACAGGACGCGATTGCCGCTCAGGGGGACGAAATATGGAAGCTGTGGCAGCAAGGGGCGCTCGTTTATGTGTGTGGAGACGCTCAATATATGTTGACTGGTGTGCGTAACGCCTTGCAGAATATTTACCGGGAAGCGCACCAAAAAGACGGCAAAATCGTGAAGGAGGAACAGGCTGAAACCTGGTTGCGAGAAATGGAAGTAGAGGGCCGTTTTCTTATCGATGCTTGGGCGTAAACATTACGAAAATGCCGCCGCGGTGCAGCTTATTAAGCCATGGTTTAAAGTAGTTACTGGAATGCCACGAATTGTATCATCCTTCACGTAAAGCGTATGGAATGTGCAAGCTTCTATTAGACGTAACAGGCAAAATTCTTGCCTGTTACGATGATGGCTCACGACTAGGTGATTGTAATTGGTCTGGCCGTGACAGACAGGTTCTGGCAATGACTAACGAAAAAGAATGAATGTTGGCCTGTTTTCTGCTTAGCTTTTATGGGGTAAGATTTTTGATTAGCGTTCCCCGAGTAACAGCTGCAGCGTTTCTACGATAACTTCAACGCTTGCCTTTATACTTAGATTTTGGTGTTCTCTAAGCCGATGCCATGCTTCGAAAGATGTCATGGCGTCAACTGCTTCTCGTTTAGCTGGAGGCAGTTCAGCCAGCTCTGGTAGCCAGTCATCGAGGTGTTTACGTAAACGCCTTTGCGCTTTGGCATAATTATTTCGCAAGACTTCCGAGTGCCACCGACGTGCCTGAGTCGAGAGCAATTTTTGTTTCAGTACTTCGAAGCCACGCGCGCGTTGTTCCGTCGCACGCAGAATCCGTTCGTCGACCGACCCTGTGCGGTTGCCACCAATAAACAAATATTCAAAAGTAGCACGGGTAAGTTCGTGCGTCGTAGAAAACATACTTTCCATATCTGAAAAATGTCTGAATACGGTTCTGATGCCAACTTTAGCGTGGTCAGCGACCTGCTGTGCGGTCGGAACCAGATTGCCTTCTTCAACAAGCGCCAGGGTTGCGTTGATGATAAGTTGGCGACTGCGTTGGCTACGCATTAAACGACCGTCCGGTTTGGCTGTTATGTCAGATTTCGGGCTCGTTTCATTTGTCATTGCTGTCTCTGATTTATTGTTAATAGACGTAATAGAATAAAAATGTCTATTGTAAGCTATTGCCAAAAACCATGCGCTAGCTAGCTTTGTCCGGCCAGTAATTTCTATTCGTGGTTGATAGACACGCACAGCGATCTCACGTCTAGATTTCTGAACGTACCTTCAAAATTTCTTTGGAGTTTGGTGGAAGCGAAAAAGTAGTGCCGTCCACGCCTAAGGTGAAATTCGTAAATATTTCATCGACACCTTCCAGCCATACCGCTTCTGTTCCCGGAAAAATCAAAGGCGGTACGATATGGTAATAAAGCAGATGACCCACCTCGGCAGCGCGCGCAGTTTCGGCTGCTTCGACTGGGCTGGCGTGATAATCAAGAATGTCGCTAGTTATTTTAGCCAGCGGTATATTACCGGTTTTTTGAGCTGCCTGGTTCATAATGCCAACCAGTTTAGGAGAAAGGGCTTCGTGAACTAATAAGTCGATGCCCTTGGCGAATAATTCGATGTTAGCGGACTTTACAGTATCTCCAGAAATGAGCGCTGTTCTGCCCTGGTAGCTAAACAAATAGCCCACGGCTGGAACAACGGGAAAAT
>JBLHNZ010000056.1:0-13908 GCA_047623245.1 Oceanicoccus sp.
ATGTAATCAAGTGATGGAAAATACCAGCTTCGCGGGCTGCATCAGACTGGAAAGTTCTGATCTTTTCGTCTGCAATGACTGACAATTCAGTCTCATCATAATCTACGCTCATTAAATCGTCGCGATTATATGCTGAAACATCTTTTCCTTCTTCAGCCATTATGTCAAAAACTTGCTGACGGAAGTTTAAAGTCCAGTTGAAAGACGGTGAATTGTTATAAACCAACTTAGCATCGGGAACGCTCTTACGAACCTCGTCCATCATCGCGCCAATTTGTGCAACGTGAGGCTTCTCAGTCTCTATCCATATCAGATCAGCACCATTTTGCAATGAAGTGATACTGTCGAGGATACAACGAGCTTCTCCAGTACCGGCCTTAAACTGGAACAAGTTACTGGGTAGTCGCTTAGGACGAACCAGCTTTCCGTTTTGCTTAATAACAACATCACCATTACCCAACTCGTCTGCAGTAACTTCATCGCAATCGAGGAATGCATTGTATTGGTCGCCCAAATCGCCGACTTCTTTAGTCACTGCGATCTGCTTAGTCAAACCAGCACCTAAAGAGTCAGTACGAGCAACGATAACGCCGTTGTCTATGCCCAATTCAAGAAAGGCATAACGAACTGCGCGAATTTTTGCAAGAAAGTCTTCGTGGGGAACGGTGACTTTACCGTCCTGGTGACCACACTGCTTTTCGTCAGAAACTTGGTTTTCGATCTGTATACAACACGCACCAGCTTCGATCATTTGCTTAGCCATAAGATAAGTGGCTTCCGCATTACCAAAACCTGCATCTATGTCTGCAATAATAGGTACTACGTGAGTTCTATGACCATCTATTGCAGCTTGAACTTCAGTAGCCTTAGCCGCATTACCTGCTTCATTAGCTGCGTCTAATTCGCGGAACAAACCACCGAGTTCACGAGCATCTGCTTGACGGAGGAATGTATATAACTCGCCAATTAAAGCGGCAACAGACGTTTTTTCATGCATAGATTGATCGGGAAGAGGACCAAACTCACTACGAAGCGCTGCAACCATCCAGCCAGACAAATACAAATAACGACGATCAGTATTTCCTTCAAAGTGTTTTTTGATTGCAATCATCTTCTGTTGGCCGATAAAACCGTGCCAGCAACCTAAAGACTGCGTGTACTTAGAAGTATCAAGATCATAGTTTCCCATATCTGCACGCATAATGTCGGCAGTGTACTTGGCAATATCCAGACCGTTCTTAAATTTGTTCTGCGCACGCATACGCGCAACAGATTCAGGATTTATAGCATTCCATGAATCCCCTTGAGCCTTACATAAACTTGCAACGGCATCGATATCTTGGCTGTAATTTGACATGATAAATCCTCTAAAAACGGAGTTGTAGTTTGATGGTTGTAGTGTATGGGCTCGACAAAGATTTAGGAAATTTATACTTTTTATCTTCGCCATTTATTTAATGAATAAGTCACTGCAAATTGTATAAAAAACAGACGAAAAAGAGTCGTAACTCGTGTGTCACACTCTATTATGAAGAACAGATGAATACCGGAAATTACTTGTCCTCTTTCTCAAATAGATATTCGCAGTCAATTAAGGCTAGCAAAGACCCGCAAATACCGTTAATTTATTATGTTTTCACTGAAGTATCTTCCCTATGTCTATATCTCGCATTGATCTCAACTTACTGGTTTACCTGGATGTTTTACTTCGTGAAAAAAATGTCACCAAAGCGGCAGACCAGCTTGGCATCACACAACCCGCCATGAGTAATAGCTTGCGGCGTTTACGGGATTTATTTAACGACCCACTATTAATCCGAACCAGCCAGGGAATGACCCCAACCCAACGCGCCCTTGAACTCGAACCGCAACTGCGCATCATTCTTGCCGGCGTTGAAAAAGCGGTTCAACCTACCGCCGAATTTAGCCTTCGAGACAGCGACCAGTTATTTCGAATCATGGCCAGCGACTACGCCGAATCTACATTAATTCCTGCCCTGCTCGACAAGATTCGAGACTCGGCGCCCAATATTAGACTCGATATCCTCACCCCTAGTGACGTAACCTTTCAGGATGTCGAAAAGGGTAAGGTCGATATGGCGATTAATCGATTCGATTACCTCCCGCAATCATTTCATCAAGTGAATATTTGGCGAGACAATTTCACGTGTCTGATGAGTAAAGACAATCCGGTATATGACAATTTCAACCTCGATAGCTATCTTGAGGCGCGTCATATATGGGTAAGTAAAACAGGCATGGGCGTTGGCGTCGGTATGTCTCCGGCAGACACCGGTCGTCTTGGTTGGGTTGACGAAGCACTTGACGAAATCGGTAAAAAACGCAACATCCGAATATTTACTCGGCACTACCAGGTAGCGGGCCTTCTTGCCAAACAGCCCGACCTAATTGCAACGCTGCCTAAACAAGCGGCACTTTTACATACCGACGACACGCTGGGAGTCAGGCCACCGCCATTTCCGATTGTGCCAATAGAGCTAAAAATGGCCTGGAGCCCCCTACTACACCACAATCCGGGTCACACATGGCTACGACGCCTAATTGTAGAGGTCGCGCAACAGGTTGCCCATTCAGCAAAAAAATAGACAACATGACAACTATAAATTAGTAAAATATCAACAGAGCTTATAAAATCACAAAATTACTCACTTGCTACACGTTTATTGAGAAGGCATTGCAATGACACAACATATTCAACAGGGCGAGCTCAAAATAGCAGAAGAGCTGTTCAATTTAGTTAATGAAGAAATAATTCCCGGAACCGGTATTGAAGCAAATGATTTTTGGTCGGAACTGGAAAACATCCTCAACGATTTAGCGCCCAAGAATAAAGCGCTCTTGGAAAAAAGAGAAAACCTACAACACCAGATTGACCAATGGCATAAAGAGAGAGTCGGGCAGGTACACGATCACGCAAGCTACAAAGCTTTTTTGCAAGAGATCGGTTACCTGGTAACTGAAGGTGACGACTTTCAAATTGGCACCGTTAATGTAGAACCAGAAATCGCAGAACAAGCGGGACCTCAACTAGTCGTACCTATAATGAATGCGCGCTTTGCCTTGAATGCCGCTAATGCGCGTTGGGGTAGTTTGTACGATGCTCTCTACGGTACCGACGTTATTTCTGACGATAATGGCGCCAAAAACTCCGGCGGCGGTTACAACCCTATTCGCGGCGACAAAGTTATCGCTTATGCAAAAGATTTTTTAGACAAGACAATACCATTGTCGAAGGGCTCTCACGCCGATGTTAGCTCATATTCAATTGTCGACTCTGCATTATCAATAACACTTACCACAGGTGAAGTCACAAGCCTTGCCAACAGCTCACATTACCTGGGTTATCAGGGGGAAGCACCTACGCCACACGCTATTTTGCTGAAACAAAACGACTTACACTTTGAAATTCAAATCGATAGAAGTCATTCAATTGGCGAAAGTGACAGTGCTGGCGTGAAAGACGTATTAATGGAAGCGGCGCTTACTACCATTATGGATTGTGAAGATTCAGTTGCCGCAGTCGATGGCGAAGATAAAAGCCTGGCTTATCGCAATTGGGTTGGTTTAATGAAAGGCGATCTTAACGAGTCGCTGGAGAAAGGTGGCCGAACAATTGTTCGAAAACTGAACCCTGACCGGACCTATACGACAACCGATGGCGAATTAGTTCTGAAAGGCCGCAGCATGTTATTTGTTCGCAATGTCGGCCATCTGATGACTAACCCAGCCATTTTAATGGCCAATGGGGAAGAGATTCCAGAAGGCATAATGGACGGTATGATTACGGCGCTTGCTGCAATCCATGACCTGAAAGGCGACAATCTTTACAAAAACTCAACAGCCAACAGCATCAACATTGTAAAACCTAAAATGCATGGCCCGGAGGAAGTTAGCTTCACCACCGAATTATTCGGTCGTATTGAAGACGCGCTAAAGCTACCGCGCAATACGATGAAAATCGGAATTATGGATGAAGAAAGGCGCACCTCAGTCAATCTCAAAGAATGCATTCGTGCGGCAAAAGATCGTGTTGTATTCATCAACACCGGATTCCTTGATCGCACCGGAGACGAGATTCACACAAGCATGGAGGCCGGTCCATTTGCTCCAAAAGCATTGCTGAAGAACATGGTATGGATCTCTGCCTACGAGAATCAGAATGTCGACTTAGGCTTGGCATGCGGTCTTCAGGGTAAAGCTCAAATAGGCAAAGGCATGTGGCCAGAACCCGATAATATGGCCAAAATGATGGACGCCAAAATCGGCCACCCAAACGCCGGTGCAAATACAGCATGGGTGCCGTCGCCAACAGCAGCTACATTACACGCTCTGCATTACCATCAGGTTAATGTGAAATCCAAACAAGATGAGCTAAAAAACAGACCTCGCGCCAAAGTCGACGACATTCTAACCATTCCGCTTTTGGGCGATCATAAGCTCACCAGCGAAGATATTCAAAATGAACTGGATAATAATTGTCAGGGAATTCTCGGCTATGTTGTTCGCTGGATTGATCAGGGGGTCGGTTGCTCAAAAGTTCTCGATATTAATAATGTCGGCCTGATGGAGGATCGGGCGACACTGAGAATATCGAGCCAGCATATTGCCAACTGGTTACGTCACAATATTTGTACTGAACAACAAGCCATTGCTACCCTGAAAAAAATGGCAGCTGTTGTTGATGGTCAAAATGCCGGCGACACTGCCTACACCAACATGGCCCCAAATTTTGACGGCATCGCTTTTCAGGCAGCCTGTGATTTGGTTCTGAAAGGTTGCGAACAACCCAGCGGATATACAGAGCCCGTTTTGCACAAGAAGCGGCTAGAGCTAAAAGCTAATTTGTAAACCTGTAAATCAGTCAAAAGCCTATGATTCATAGAGGCTTTTGACTGGATTCCTTCAGTAATTCGAAGTCAATTATTCACCGTGCCACCCAGCTACGCATCACATCAATTCACTTCTGCACTCAACGCCAAAAGCCATACATTAGCATTCATTAACAATCGATTTCTGTTCATTTCAAAAATGTTATGATGATTAGCCAAGCCTCACCCGAGACTAAAATAATAACTTAGGATTTTCGATCCATGAAAAAACTCATTGCTGCCCTATTCATTGGCTTTATCGCGATAATTTTGCTGCGAACGCTCATGTTTTCCCCACCAGAAATTGCGACGGAAGACAAAATCATCATCGACGTTGACGCGGCTACGGTCGCCCAGCATTTATCAGAAGCAGTGCAATTTCAAACAATTTCTCCACCCCGACCCGAAAAACGAAACTTTTCAGTTTTCGATAATTTTCTTGAGTGGGCAGAACAGACGTACCCGGAGTTACACTCACTAGAAAAGACCATAGTAAAAGAACATACCATTCTCCTGAAATGGCCCGGACGAAACCCAACACTAAAACCCATATTGTTAGCAGCCCACTACGATGTTGTTCCCGTTGTTCCCGGGACCGAAGACCGTTGGACCCACCCGCCGTTCGGCGGCGTAATCGATAACGGATTTGTTTGGGGACGGGGCTCTCTCGACGATAAGTCGGGCGTAATTGTCATGATGGAAGCCGCTACCTTGCTCTTGCGCCAAGGCTTTACCCCAGAACGCTCGGTCTATTTTAGTTTCGACCACGACGAAGAGATAGGCGGTACCGAAGGAGCACTCGGAGTGACCGAACTTTTTAAAGAACAAGGCATTCAGCTCGCCTGGTCAATTGATGAAGGCTCATTCATCCTCAATAACATTTATCCCGGCGTGGAAATGCCGGTAGCCAGTATCAATGTCGCAGAAAAAGGCTATTTGACCTTAGATCTTACAGCGAATGGCGACAGCGGCCATTCTTCAATGCCGACCAAGGATGCTTCTATTTTTCTTTTAGCTGAAGCCATAAGTCGCTTGCGGGCAACCCCATTATCAGGCGGGCTCGAAGGAATAAGCCTTGAGGCGATGGAAACGATCGCGCAGTACTCAACCTTTAGTCGCCGACTGTTTTTTGCCAACCGCTGGCTTTTTCAAGGATTGATAGAAGATGAGCTTTCCAAATCAGGTCCGACTAACGCAATGCTACGCACTACCACCGCTCCCACTCTTCTTTCGGCAGGTATCAAAGATAATATTTTACCCGGAACTGCGATGGCGACTGTAAACTTTCGCCTTCATCCTCGCGATACACTAGAAGGCGTTATAGACGCGGTTACAACAATCATAAACGACGATCGAATTGAGATACAAAGACGGGGAACTGGCTCTCTTCCATCAAAAGTGTCAAGCACAGACGGTATGGGGTATGAAATTATTGCCAAGGTCAGTCGCCAAATGTTTGGCCCGTTAATCACTATTCCAGGTATCACTGGCGGCGGTACAAACTCATCGCATTACGAAACCGTCGCCGACGATTCTTATCGAATAAACTTGTTAAGTCTTGGGCCAGACGATATTGCTGGGTTTCATGGAACCAACGAAAGAATTTCTGTCGAAAATCTGGGTGCAGGGACCGCAGCCTATGCGCAGTTAATTACGCTAGGTGCGAGTCAGTAACAGCTTCGAATAAATTGAGAAGGGTGCAATCTACAGAGAGAAAGCACCCTTCTCTATTGGCCCGGTTGGCTCTATTGATTCGGTTGTGCAGAATATTTACTTTTCGGAAATACTCACCGTCCAATATATTTCGCACGCGGCCTAATCAGTCGGCTATGATTACGAAACTCAAGATAGTGTGCGACATAACCATAAACTCTAGCCATCGCAAAGAGAGACGTAAAAAAATCACTCTCGATTCCCAAGCTATGAAAAACAGCGCCTTTGTAAAACTCAACGTTAGCCCAGATTTCTTTCCCCTGTTTAGCAAATGCTTTCTGACACGCGTCTTCGACACTTATCAACACTTCAAGCAATTGCTTACCTTCACCTTGCGCGCAAAGTGCCAGTGCCATAGGTTTTAATATTTGCGCGCGAGGATCGACAACTTTATATTCGCGGTGCCCCATACCCATAATTTTGGTTTTGCTTTTCAAACTCTCAGCAACATAGGGGGCAGCATTTTCTGGAGAACCAATTTTCTGCGCCATTTCTAGTGCAGCTTGGTCGGCCCCGCCGTGAAGTACACCAAAGAGAGTGCCTATCGATGCCGAAATACTCGATTGAATCGGTGCCAGAGTACTCGCGCAAACTCGACCAGCAAATGTACCGGCATTAAAACTGTGCTCCATCTGTAGAATCTGTACAGCGTCCAAAATACTCACTTGCTCTCGGCTTGGAACTTTGCCATGGAACATCAATAGAAAGTTCTCGTGCAAGCTCAGAGAATCACCAGAGGGAACGATACTTTTTCCCATAACCAGGCGATGTCTTGCGGCAATGATACTGGGGATCTTAGCTGCAATTCCCAAGCCCTGCTGGACAACTTCGTCTGCAAGCACTGAGCCTTCAGGCTGGCTATGATACGGTATTTTCAACAACGGTATCATGCCCTGAAGGACCAGCATTGGGTGCAAGTCCAGGGGTAAAGCTTGAAGTATTTTCAACTCATCGGCATTAAGCTGCCGGTGTTCAGCGGTAAAAGCAGTTAATTCATCTTCGCATTCGGACATGCTGTTTCGCGGAGGTGTAGACACAGCCTCATCGGCGCCAAACAGCAATAATGCCACCACTTGCATCACAGGCATATTGACCAACTCAGCAATATCCACACCTCGGTAACTTAGATTTCCGCCCAAGCCATCGACATTCGATATTGCCGTTTCACCAACCACAACTCCCGCTAAGTCTGCCGAAAATATCTCATTCATATTTTTCTCGTCCATCGTAAGCACTCCTACTAATAAATTCGATTGCAGTATACGTGCACACAATTGATAAGAATAATTGATATTTATGATAGAAATATAAGCTAAACTAATTGAAATACACGAGAGATGCCAATTATGAGAATAGAAAGCAGCGAGCTTCGCGCATTTATTGCCGTCATTACCCACAACGGGTTTAATCGAGCAGCAGAAAACCTGCATTTGACGCAATCGGCTGTAAGCCAATCTATCGCTAACCTTGAAGCGAAACTCGGTGCATCGTTAATTCGAAGAGGTAAGCAGCTAAAACTTACCGACGAAGGCAAACGATTATATGAATACGCGCATCAAGCTCTTAGAGAAGAACAACAAACACTTGAGGACATTAGCAACATAAAGAACGGCGACAACGCCATCTTATCTCTCGCTCTAAATAGTACTATCAATCGATTTTACGCACCGCAATTGTTAGATATGTATTGTCGGCAATACCCACATTATCGACTCAAAATAGAAGAGCTACCGAGTCGCAGCATCATTTACGCGGTTTTGTCAGGAAGTACAGAACTCGGGATGGGACCGTTGCAAAAACATATGTCTGCTCACGACACAATCCCCCTCTATCAAGAGACACGGTTTCTCGTTGTCAGTCCAAAACATCCCCTGTGCGACAAAATAATCGCGGGCGACGAAAAAGCCCTAAAACAAACGGCACTCATCGACTCTTTTCTCGACGACGCCGAAATGCGCCCTGCCATCCAACGCATACGCGATCGTTTTAGTGCCGTATGGGAAATCAGTAGTTTGTCTCTACGAATACATTTAGTGGCTCAAGGCCTGGGCGTGGCTTATATTGACCGTAAGCTCCTTGAGGAGCATACGCGGTGTAAGGACTTTCAACACATCCGTGACGAAACAATTGGCCGCTTTGATCGACAGGTTGGTATTTACCATAAGAGCGGGAAAAAACTGAGTCAATGCGCCGAGCACTTTGTCACATTGTGTCGCGACTTTTGGCAGGTTGATGCCGCGATTCAAGCAACGCAAAAAGACGCTACTTAGCCCCCCGTTTCTGAATGTAAATTGCGCCCGCTTTTCCAAATGAGGTAAGCGGGAATAAGAATAAATAAAAACAGAAAAGAGGAAACCAAAAAGCTATCTTTAAATGCGATTACCGACGCTTGCGTGTGCAGACCACGAGCGAGGTATTGCATCGCAACCATCGTTTGTTCAACTTCAGGTAAGCCTGTTACCGTTAGCTGTTGACGAATAATAGCCAGCGCATCCATCGTTGTGGAATTATCATACCGCTGTGTACTGTAAATAGCATCGAGATGAAACTCGGTCCGACGCGCCAAAATGAGCGAAGACAAATTCACACCAAATGCTCCCCCCATCTGACGGACAAAATTTAAAACCCCGGAAGCTTCACTCATCATCGCCGCGGGGACCGATCGAACAGCGCCCATGCTCATTGGAGGAAAAGCAAAACCAATGCCAATTCGACCAATACACATCCACCAAGCAAACGTCCAAAAACTAGTATTTGCATCGGAACCTACCATAAGATAGAACGATAAGAAAAACAGTATGGAGCCAAATCCTATCAACACCCCTGGGTCATATTTGTCTGACATTCGCCCACACAGTGGAGCGACAACGCCCATTAGAATCCCGGCAGGCATTGTCGCCAATCCGGAGTCAGTGGGGGTTAAGCCTTGAATCAACTGTAAAAATAGCGGGATCAGGTACGTAGAACCATACAAACCCGCTCCGAACGCAAACGCGGTAATGGAATAGATAACAAAGCGATAATGGCGAAATATTGCCAAATTAAGTAACGGCTTGGGATTGCGAATTTGCCAATAAATAAATACTACAGACGAGATAAACGCTCCGCCAAAATAACTCAAAATCAGGGTCGAATCCCATCCTTCCTTTCCACCATTACTCAAGCCCATAAATATGAGTGTGATCGCCACAGAAAGACAAATCATGCCTAACCAGTCAAAAGGAATGTTGGGTTTGGGCCCGTCTCTATTGGGCAAAAAAAGTAGTGCTAGTGGTATGCACACTACGGGAAAGACCATGCAGAGAAAGTAGACATACCGCCAGTTAAACGAATCCGTTAGCATTCCGCCAATGGTCGGGCCCAATGCGGGAGCTAACATCACTCCAATGCTAGACACCCCCATGACCATTCCTTGACGCTCGAAGGGAAACAACAGAAATATGACGTAGATGGACAATGGCGTAAGAATACCCGTGGTGACCCCCTGGACAACGCGAGCCAACACCATAAACTCAACGTTAGGGCTTATGCCGCCTACAAAAGACGCGATAAAAAAGGCAATCATTGACCAAAACACGACAGCGCGAATCCCCCAAGTTTGCGTCATCCACGATGTCAATAACATACCAACTGTGGCGGCAGCCAGATTAGCAGTAGACAACCACTGAGCCTCGTCTTGTCCGATACCAAAGGCGCCCATGATCCTCGGGATAGCAACGTTAACAATCGTACCTGAAAGTAAAGTAGCTAACATCGCGAACGTAACGGTGCCCATGGCAAACCAGGCATACCCTATTCCGTAATGCCGAAATAGGGATTTAATTGCGTCGGTGGTGTCGAGCTGGGCGATATAAGCCTCAATCTTATCTGATGTCAATTGCCACCTCGACCATCATGCCAGGCCTCAACAAAAAATCCTGCTGGGGTAGTGAAATCTTTACGGTTAACCGTTGCGTGACCTTGGTGAAATTACCGCTCGGATTAGTGCTCGGTAGTAAAGCAAATTGGCTAGTTGCGGCATGTCCTATTTTTTCTACCCTACCTGTAAATGTCTTATCGGGATATGCATCAACAGATACATCGACACTTTGCCCTACATTTAAGTACTTAATTTCTGTTTCTTTCACATTAGCACTAACCCAGATGTCAGCGGGGTTATGCATAAGCAAAATACGCATGCCGGGAAGAACGTATTCCCCGCTATCAACATACACGTTGTCGATGATGCCAGTCGATGGTGCGAGCATACGGCGATCGCCCAAGTCGATGGCGTATCGTTGCATTTCCGCCTCGAGGCTCTCTCTTTCATATCGTAGCTTAGCCAAGTTTTTCTCCATCACGATCAATCTCGACCTATCAGCTTGCATTTCTGTTAACTTAGCTCGTGCGCCGGAGACACCCGCAAGAGCAGCCTCGCGGTCTTGTTGTGACTTACGAAACAAGGTTTGAGTCTCTTCGTATCCTTGTGCCGAAATAATATTTTTTGCTCGCAAAGTCTGCGAACGCTGCCACTCACTCGCTCGGAACTCTAGCTCTGAGTCTGCCGAAGACTGAGACGCGATCGAGGACTCCAGTTGAGAACGAGCAGATTCCAAAGCACCTCCAGTTTGTAATTCGACCATTTGTATTTCTGCTTGCAAGCTTTCGTATCCTGCATTTAACGCGGCAACACGCGCCTCTGTTTCGCGTAATTTCAAAGTAGCTTCTCGGCTATCGACAAGTAACAATACGTCTCCTTTAGACACCATATCGCCCGATGAAACACCTAAGTTTACTATCCGACCATAAACCTGACTACTGATGTCAATCATATCTGCCGCGACTCGTGCATCGTCGGTATAGACGTGGGTCATTCGTAGCTGAACCCATTTACCACCCGCAAGTAAAACAGCGATCAGAAAAATAACGATAACTAACTGCCTGACACTCACCTTGAAAATATTCATAGGGACTCCCTATCAGTAGAATCTAATTGGTTCAACAAGGATGGGGAGCGTTCATTAGAACGTGGCATCGAAAGAAGAATAGAGCGCAATTTCTGTAGCGCTGTTTCCAAAGCCTGAAGCTCGAAACCCTGTAAATGATCGCTTAAGCTTTTGTGTAGATTTCGATAATCCTGTGTCGCCCGTGCAATCGTTAACTCTGCACCTTTAACAACTGTGAGTCGTTTCTGGCGCTTGTCTCTAGAGTCAATTTTCCGCTCCAGCCACTGCTTATCAACCAGTTGCTCGATGATTTGCCCTAGAGGAGCTTTCGTCATATCTACCAGCTTCGCCAATTCGCTTTGGCAAATACCCGGCTGGCGGACGAGTACAGATAAGATCAGCCAGTGCGACCGCGTCGTTCCCAGTCTCTTAAGAGAGCTATCAAATTGCTTACCTAATTGCCTCGACAACACGCCAATCAAATATAAATTACTGGAGAATTTGACGTGCGATAAAGCTTGCTGACTTTCTTTTACTGCAAATCCGACAAACAGTTTTTTCAAGTTTAATTGCAACGTCTGCCAATCATCGGCCCCCATCTCACGACCAATGCTCTCGCTCAATTCAAGGAAACGTTGATCAATTTTTTCAACATGAGATTTTACGTCGCTGTTGATATATACATAATTCGCCCGACGGTCACTTTTGTTTCGCCTCCTTTCAACCCAACCTCCCGCCTCGAGTTTATCGAGATGTTCACCGAGAGGCACTTTCTGAATTCCCAATAGTGCCGCTAATTGCGTTTGTTTTAATCCCTCACTATGACTCAGCAATACAATGACTCGCCATTGCGCATCCCGCAAAGAAAAATCACGAATCCTTTCGTCAAACCTTCTGCGCAACAAACGACTACAGTCATAAAGCAAATAAGCTAGATCTTGAGCCCAAAATTCGACGTAAGTACTTACCGCCATTTCGATTCCTCGAGTTCGATTTGATAAATTCAAAGATAAAATTCTTTGAAAAATTCGTCACTATGAGCAATTCAAGCGATAAAGGAGCACCACCCAATTATAGTAACTTAGCATTACTATAATGGTTTGATACTAACTGGACAATACGCAAAGTCATATAAATTGACTTCGGTGTGAACAGATGGGAAAGAGTAGAACGGGATATTAGAACCTGAACGCCCGAGAGAACGTGCGCAAAATTGACTGCATGGGTCAATCACCTCACTCGCGTGCAAAACAATTGTAGCAACAATGAAAACAGAGAAAACAGAGAAAACTGAACAGAATAGGAATATAGAGTGACGCTCTATATAAAGAGTGGGTATGGGTGTGAGAACAAAACCGCAAGTCAGCGGCTTTGTCAGAAAATCGGGGAAATATGATTAGAGTTTTATTTGAGACCCAGCACGTCTTGCATATCGAACAACCCTGTATCGCGGGTGGCGACCCAGCCCGCTGCGCGGATTGCACCACGCCCAAAACTCATTCGAGAGCTGGCTTTATGGGATATTTCAACTCTCTCACCATCTGCCAAAAACATCACTGTATGGTCACCGACCACATCTCCGCCTCTTACGGCTGAAAATCCAATCTCTTGCGTCGTTCGTGCGCCGACTTGTCCTTCACGACCATAAACAGCCACTTCGCTTAAGTCGCGACCCAAACCAGCGGCAACACTCTCGCCCATACTTATTGCTGTGCCTGAAGGAGCATCTACTTTATGTCGATGATGAGCTTCAACGATTTCGACATCGTAATCATCACCGAGTATTTCCGCCGCTTC
Organism: Oceanicoccus sp.; assembly: GCA_047623245.1. Taxonomy (GTDB): domain Bacteria; phylum Pseudomonadota; class Gammaproteobacteria; order Pseudomonadales; family Dasaniaceae; genus Oceanicoccus. Next base: position 13,325 of record JBLHNZ010000056.1, read on the forward strand.
TTTTAGCAATTTAAACGTCAAATTGACACCGGTACTGAAATTTGACGCCATACAAATGGCCGATTGAGAGGCGCTTTCAGCTATGGCTGCTTGATCTTCGGGTGTACACCCGGTCGTACCAATGACCATTTTTTTCTTAGCCGAAGCGCAAATCACCGCGTTAGCTACCGTCGCGGCAGGAGCGGTAAAATCAACTAACACATCAAAGTCGTTTATGACCTCTGATAACTCACTCACAATTGTTACACCAGAAAACCCAAGCCCTGCCTGTTCTCCGGCGTCACGACCTAACATAAGACTATCGACGTGCTCAATTGCAGCACCCAATTCCGTCAGTGGGTTTAATTTTACAGCTTCGATAAGCGTCTTACCCATCCGACCTGCTGCACCGGCAACTGCTATTTTTATCGTCATGACAATCCTTAATGGGAGGGGCTGTGCCGATAAAGAAAGTCATCTACGGACACAGTGATGACACAGACGAAAAGTCCAAGTGCCCAAAATTTAAACATCAATATCAACGTGAATATAAACCACAGTTTTGTTGCTGAATAAAGCATCTGTGCTCCAATCCAGCAACCGTC
>JBLHNZ010000057.1:0-13622 GCA_047623245.1 Oceanicoccus sp.
GTCGCTGCTCGCCTCATCGTTGAGTAATTTTTCACCAATGGTATCTGACCATATCGTCCTTATCGCTACAATCGCTGTATCGGCGCTAACGGCAACTGCCGCTGTTTTACACGTACAGTCTGGACACAGATCTGCCCCCCATATTCTTATTGGCAGTATCGGCGTTCTGCTACCAAGCATGATATTGCTTTTGTCACAGGGAGAGTATCTGCCAACACTGTTGTGGAATAATCTAATTAATTTCAGTTTAGCTCTACAGGCCATTGTGTACGCAGGAAGTTTAAGCCTCGGCTTTTATGCGAAGAAACAGACCACTGATATCACATCAGCCGACAATCAAGCGCAACAATCATTTCAACTACATAGCCACTCCCTTGCAGGGGAATGGTACTGGAATATGCAAACCAATGACTACCACTTGTCAGAAAACGTCTACAAAATTTTACCCTTAACATTTTCCGGCACTGAAAATGCGATCAATAAAGTTTTTACCCAGATTGACCCCGGCGGTAAAACCCGATTACGTAAGGCCTTTTTAAAGGCACAAAGTGAAGGCATTGGATTTCAAAGCGACTTCAAACTAAGCAATGAAAAAAAAAGCTCCCGTCATTTTCTTGTCAATGCCGAATTTCAGAAAAACCCTCTAAACGAGAACACCTCAACACTCATCGGGACATTACATGACATCACGGATTACAAAGACTTAGATCATCCCGACAATGAACATGAAATCCGCTGGCGAGAAATAGCCGACTCGACCTTTGAATCTATTTTGATTTTCCAGGATAAACGAATTATTGATGCCAATAGCGCTTGTGAACATCTTTTCGGTTACACGCCACTGCAGCTCATCGGTACAACAGGCAGCACTCTATTCAGCGCTACTCAACTATCTTCTCTGCCTTTAAACTCTTCTAACGACCATGAATATGTTGGCGAATTCACCTTAAAGCATTTTGACGGCAATGATATTTACGTGGAAGTACGAACAAAATCTCGAAAATTTCAAGAACGCTCTATACAAACGCTTGCGATAAGAGACGTTTCTCAACATAAGAAACAAGAGGAGCAGTTACGAAAACTCGGACACACGGACAATTTGACGGGATTATACAATCGCGCTTTATTTCAAGACCACTTACAACTAGCCATTGACAAAGCACAGAGAATACCTCAAAAGCACGCTTTACTTTACATTGACCTAGACCAGTTCAAGCATGTTAATGATTCACTAGGACACGATGTCGGTGACGAATTACTTAAAGAAGTCGGCAGACGACTAACGAAAAAAGTCCGCAAAATAGATACCGTAGCACGACTTGGTGGCGATGAGTTTGCCCTCCTCATTGAGGACATTATCGCTCCCTACAATGCAGCAAAAATTGCCGACAGTATTATTGAAGCGATGTACGATGAAATAATAATAGATGATTACAGACTGCAAGTTTCCCCAAGTATTGGTATAGCTATTTTTCCAACGGATGGCACTAATGGTGGAGAATTACTCCGCAAAGCGGATACGGCCATGTACCACGCTAAAGATCAAGGTCGAAATAATTACCAGTTTTACACTGAAGAGCTGCACGTCAAAATAGTTCGCCGCATGAATTTGGAATCAGAACTTCGAGTAGCCATAGAACGCGGTGAACTATTTTTGAATTACCAACCACAAGTTTCGCTCGAAACCGGTGCAATTATCGGGGCCGAAGCATTGCTGCGTTGGAATTCATCAAAATACGGCATGGTTTCTCCCGGAGAGTTTATTAGCATCGCGGAAGAAAATGGCTTGATTTGGTCGATCGGTGAATTTGTTTTGAAACAAGCTTGTAAGCAGGCAGTTCCCTGGATTACCGAGCATCCTTCCTTCGACCACATCGCGGTTAATATTTCCGGTATACAGTTCAATAACAGTGACCTGGTAGACACCATTAAACGAGTCTTAGAGGAAAGTAACTTACCGGCACAACACCTCGAACTGGAAATCACCGAAGGTGCAATAATAGATAATGCAGATGACGCCATAAAAATCATGAAGCAACTGAAAGAACTTGGGGTGAAACTATCTTTAGACGATTTTGGCACAGGCTATTCTTCGCTCAGCTATTTGAGAAAATTCCCTGTAGACTGCCTGAAAATAGATCGATCATTTGTATTGGAAATAGTAACTGATAAGTCGGGGCTTATCATCGCGGAGAACATCGTAAATCTTGCCCACGCCTTAAACCTTAACGTCGTTGCCGAGGGCGTAGAAACAACTGAGCAACTGAGCATTATTCGAAATATGGGGTGCGACGAACTGCAGGGATATATTTTTAGCCGACCACTTGATGCTGACGACTTATCTAGCGCTCTGGCGAAGGAAGACAATTTGTATACACTTATCGAAGAACTGCAATAGTCGGAACGGTTGAATTTACTGAAAATCTTACCGGATGCGCCCAACGCTTTTAATGTGTGCATTCCAATTGTAAGCTAGCGGCAATGAAAAATGAAAAGGCTACTAACCCGAACAAACGGGACAAGAATTACTTTTCGGAATAGTCAATTTCCTCCACTCCATGACTTTGGCATCTAATACCAACAGCCTTCCCACTAAAGCTTCGCCAAAGCCCGTCAATACTTTAATAGCCTCCATTGCCTGAACTGAACCGATGATTCCCACTAACGGCGAGAACACACCACTTTCCGAACAACTGAGCGCGTTGTCATTGAGTGTATCGTTGTACAAACATCGATAACATGGACTTAGTTCATTTCTCGAATCAAACACCACAACCTGCCCCTCACTTCTTATTGCCGCCCCTGAGACAAGTGGTTTTTTATTGGTATAACATGCATGGTTAATTTCAAATCGAGTGGAAAAGTTATCGCTGCAATCCAGTACGAGATCAACGCCGGCGATAGTATCAGTCAATAGATCTCCGCTTAGTTTTTCACTAATACAGACGACTTTAGTATCGGAATTGATCCGTTCTATTTCGTCTCTGGCCGAGACGACCTTTGGACGCCCAATATCGGACTCGCCGTGGGCTATTTGCCTCTGTAAATTACTCAAATCGACATGATCAAAATCTGCCAACCACAATTCGCCGACGCCTGCTGCAGCCAGGTACATGGCAACAGGGCTTCCAAGTCCACCCAAACCAATGACTAACACTTTCGAATCGATTAATTGTTGTTGTCCTTCATAGTCAAAGCCATCGAGCATTATGTGGCGACTATAGCGTAGCAGCTGTTGATCATTCATGAATTACTCCTTATTGAAGCTTCAACTAAGCGCCTAATCAAGCACTTAACTGACCACCTAACTAAATACCTAGATGACCACCGCTAATTCGGTCGAGGCCATTTAGGTCCTGCCGAGTAAACACATTTTGGAAACCGCCGGCGACCAAAAACTGCCGTACGCTAGCCGCTTGATTATATCCGTGCTCGAACAACAGCCACCCGCTACTCGTCAAAAAATCTGGCGCTCGTAAGATAATTTTCTGAATGTCGAATAAACCCTCGTTCTGCGAAACTAATGCTGACGCCGGCTCGAACCGCACATCGCCGCTTAACAAGTGAGGGTCTTTTGGGTCAATATAAGGAGGATTACTGACAATAAGGTCGAAAGCCTGAGGCTTAATATCGTCAAACCAATCCGATTTCGCAAAAGACACATTCTTTGAATCAGGCAGCAATCGTTGTCGATTAGCATTCGCCAAATCAATTGCTGGCATCTCTACATCGCAACCCAGTATTTTCCACTGGGGATTTTCTGAAGCTAACGCTAGCGCAATGGCGCCCGTGCCCGTACCTAAATCCAGGATACTTTTTGCATCTTGATTAGAATATAATTCAAGAATAGCTTCAACCAAAAGTTCGGTTTCAGGACGAGGTATAAGTGTTGCAGGGCTCACTAACAAGTCCAAGGTCCAGAAACCTTTCTCGCCGACAAGATATGCAATCGGTTCGCCCTGTTTCCGACGCTTAAGAAGCGTTTGAAAATGCTCGAAAACAGCGCCACTAACGTCTGCATCAGGCCAGGCTAGCAGATAACTACTGCTTTTTTTTAAGCAATGACAAAGCAGTATTTCAACATCACGTTTGGCACTGTCACTCACGTCTACTAGCGTTTCATACTGTGCAACACATTCGGCTACGGAGGTCATCGGTCGAAAACCTGGGGCATTAATCCCCCATCGAGGCCAACATATCGGCCTGATGTTGATTTCGTAAGGGCTCGATCACTTCGCCTAAATTACCGTCCATTACTTCACTTAGCTTATAGAGAGTCAAATTAATACGGTGGTCGGTAAGTCTCCCCTGAGGATAGTTATACGTTCTAATCCGCTCGGAACGGTCACCACTACCGACTAAATTACGTCGCTCGTCCGCTTGCTCCTGCTGCTGTTTTTCTTGTACACCATTCAAAATACGGGCCTGCAACAAAGACATAGCGCGCGCTTTGTTCTTATGCTGTGATCGCTCGTCCTGACACTCAACCACAATACCCGTGGGTAAATGCGTTAGACGAATAGCAGAGTCCGTTTTATTGACATGCTGACCACCGGAACCCGATGCACGAAAAGTATCAACTCTCAAATCGCTCTTATTTATTTGAATTTCGTTTACGCTATCAACCTCTGGCATGATAGCTACCGTACAAGCGGAAGTATGAACACGCCCTTGCGACTCTGTTTCCGGTACCCGCTGAACACGATGCGCTCCAGACTCGAACTTAAATTGAGCAAATACGTCCTTACCCGTCACACGACTAATTATTTCTTTATATCCACCGTGATCACCTGCCCGCATGTTAACAATCTCTATTTTCCAGCCCACTTTTTCTGCATAACGACTGTACATTCGAAATAAATCACCGGAAAAAATTGCCGCTTCATCTCCGCCTGTTCCCGCACGAATTTCCAAAAACACATTGCTGGAATCGTTCGGATCGCGTGGCAATAGCAGTTTTTGCAAATCCTCTTCCTGCTGGTCACGGCGGCTCTGGGCGTCGAGAAACTCCTCCTGCGCCATTTCACGCATATCGGAATCACCGTCTTTGAGCAGTGCCCGCGCCTCTTCAATATCATTAACAATGAAAAGATAATTTTCGTAGGCTTTTACGACGGGCTCAATTTCTGAATATTCTTTGGATAAGGTTCGAAATTTTAATTGGTCCCCAATGACTTCGCTATCACTGAGCAAAGCGCCCAATTCTTCATATCGGTCGAGAAGTATATCAAGCTTATTAGCTATCGAATCTTTCATGTTTTTTTTTGCACTCAGTTTAGCGTATTTTTTCGATCGTAAGATTTCTGGTTCTAATAATTAAGCTCAAGCTGCCATTGAGACCTATTGAATAGAAACAACGGTGACTGCTTAACAACACTACTATTCAACGTCGCGTTTTTTCGACGCATTCTTTACGTGGTTTTCCTGCAAAAAATGCTGGTGTTGTGACTGCCCCTGATCGACATCCAAATCAAATAAATCGTGAGTCCAGGATATCAGATCCTCTCTTCCAGCCGCTCCGGCTTTTTTTATCGCAATGCTAGGGCTATGGATCAGTTTGCTGGTGATATTACGTGCCATTTGACTAAGGACCCGGTCGGCAGACTCACCCTTATCTAGCTGCTTTAGTGCTTTGTCCAATTCATTGTTACGGATGTTTTCAGCGTTACGCCGATAAGTGGTTAGAGTAGCCACGACATCTAGAGACCGCAGTCGGTGGAGATAATTTTCCACCCCTTCGTCGATAATAGCATCGGCTTTCAATACTTCCGACTCTCTACTGCGCCGGTTTTCATCAATTATCTCGGTGAGGTCATCTATGGTATACAGGTAAACATTGTCTAATTCATCAACTTGTTCCTCGATATCTCTAGGAACAGCAATGTCTATCATTAACATGGGCCGATGTTTACGCTGCTTTAACGCGTACTCTACCGCACCTTTTCCTAATATCGGTAACTGACTCGCCGTTGACGAAATAACAATGTCGGCGTTAACCAATTGAGCAGGTATGTCTGATAGCAACACCGCCTCTGCATCAAATTTTTGCGCTAGATCCTTCGCCCGCCCCAAAGTTCTATTGGCGACGACAATGTTTTTTACGCCCGCCTCTGCGAGATGCCTGGCGACCAATTCAATCGTTTCTCCAGCGCCAATTAAAAGTGCTGAATTTTCGCTTAACTCAGAAAAAATATGGCGCGACAAATTAACCGCTGCGTAGGCAACAGACACAGGGTTTTTACCAATGGCCGTATCCGTACGTACTTTTTTAGCGATAGAAAATACATGAGGAAAAATACGAGCCAACTCCGACCCAATTGTTTCAGCTTCCTGGGCGACTGCAAAAGCCGATTTCATTTGCCCAAATATCTGGGGCTCGCCCAATACCATTGAATCGAGACCGCTGGAAACCACAATCATGTGCCGCAGAGCGCTCTGGTCGTAATGACAATAACTACATAGCTCGAGCTCGGCCACCGGAATCCCATGGTGCTCACTAAGCCATGCCAAGGCGCGTCGCTCGATCAATGACAAATCGACAGGCTCGTTATCTATCGCGCTGACAACAGCGAATACCTCGGTACGGTTACAGGTAGACAATACCGCCAATTCTGACAAGGACGCCTTCACTATCCCAGCCTTCAGCGCCTCGGCCATCGTGGAGGGGTCAAATGCCACGCGCTCACGCAAAGCCACGTTTGCCGACTTGTGATTAATGCCCAGCGCCAATAAACCCATAAAAGGTTATTCGTCCCAATTTATTGAGCCCGTAAAAAGCCCACAATTGTAGTTAGTAATGATAAAATAGCGATTTTTTTATCATCGCTATCCAAATGACATACAATTCTACCAAGTTACCGAGCAAATGTGGATCAAGACGACGAGTTATCCAAAATACAGCGCCTAATTCGCTAATTTCAAGGACTTTAAGCCACTGTTTATGTAAAAATACGGATTGTGATTGAGGAATTGGGGCACTATGAAAAGAATTCACTGGACAATAACGACGCTGCTAGCGACGGCCGTGATAATGTCTGGCTGCACCGGCATCCCACCAACAGCGCCAGATGTTGTTGATGCAGTCGAGCCCAAACCAAGCAAAGTAAGTACCGAAGAATCGATAGAGATACCAACGCGGCCATTTCCCGATGATAGTTTTCACGACTTACTTGTGGCCGAGTTTGCCGTCAGGCGCAAACGTTTTGATATAGCCCTGGGGACATATCTACAACAGGCCCACGCAACGCGCGACAAAGCGGTGATAGCCAGAGCAACAAGGCTTGCGCAATTTTTACAAGCCGATAACGCAACGCTGGACGCTGCCCAATTGTGGGTAGAAGTCGACCCAACAAACCTCGAAGCCCAATATTCAACCGCAACCATATTGGCAAAAAACAGACGCCCTTTAGAAGCTATCCAACATATGGCCATTGTTTTGGAGCAAGGTGGGAAAACAAACTTTGCTGCAATCATTGCTAACTCAATGTCTTTACCTAGCTCAATTTTGGAAGAAATCGAAATATCCATCGATCAATTACAAATTCAGCACCCGCAGGAACCACAGCTAATTACAGCAAAAGCTCTGCTGCTTCAACAGCGCGGCGAAACAAACAATGCCTTGGGACTCATACAGCAAGTACTCGCTATCGATGAAAACGACACTAATGCTGTGGTTATTGAAGCGCGAATGTTGCAACAACTAAAAAGATACGAAGAAGCCTTTACTCGCCTGCAAGAAACAGTGGAGAAACAGCCCAATAATCGAAGACTTCGTCTTGAGTACGCACGTCTTTTAATGACGAAAAGTATATCGAAAGCACAAATTCAATTTGAATTGCTGTTACAGCAAACACCAAACGACCCCGACTTACTGCTATCGCTGGCATTAATAAACAAAGAAACCAAGAATTTTGACCAAGCCAATTATTACTTCGAACGTCTCATTGCTATTGGTAAGAGAAGTGACGAAGCAAGATTACATTTAGGGCAAATCGCGGAACGACAAAACGACCGGCAAAAAGCCATTGAATATTATTCCATTATCAAACCCGGGAGAAACTTTCTAGCTGCCACTAACAGAATTGTTGCCTTGTATTTAAATGGAGGATTGGTTCAAACCGCACTCGAATACTTACAGTCATTACGACAACAGTACCCAGAGCACTCAATGGCTATTTACCTGGTCGAAGCCGAAGTTTTACTGCGCAGCAAAATGTATGAAGACGGCCATAAGCTCATCACCGAAGCGCTTGTCATGGAACCTGAGCACCCCAACCTACTTTATGTTCGATCACTGTTTAGCGAGAAACGCAGTGACCTCGACCTCATGGAGCGAGATCTCCAATTAATCATCAACATGGACCCCGAGAACGCCACTGCGCTCAACGCGCTAGGCTATGTACTGGCAAATAATACCGAAAGACTTGAGCAAGCGCACGACCTCATTAAACGCGCGTTAGCGATCAGGCCGGAGGAGCCTGCGATAATGGACAGCCTGGGATGGGTAGAATTTCGACGAGGAAATTTCCAACGTTCACTTGAACTGTTAAGCAAAGCTCATAAGCTCTTCCCAGACCCCGAAATTGCAGCCCACCTCGGCGAGGTTTTATGGTCACTTGGAAAAAAAGAAAAGGCCAAGCTAACATGGCGCGAGGCACTAAAACGCAACCCTGACAGCGATGTTATCGAAGAAACAATTGAACGCCTTTTGGAATCGAGCGAAGCCGCTGAAGAGCTGAAAAACCCGCATGAAGACAATTCGAAGAACGATTTGCAGTCAAATGACCTCCCGTCAACATCGGGCGCTGAAAGCACAAATCAATGAAGCCTAATCGCTTCAGCCCCCTAGGCTCTCTCTCGATCGCAGTAACGGTAATGTTAGCTGCATGTAGCAATGTTCAAGAGACCATTGACGTGAGTGCCCTGTCTGATTTTCGCGCTAATAAAATTATTAGACAGTGGGAAATCAAAGGGAAAGTAGGTATTCGCGACAGCCAACAATCTGGCAGCGCTTATCTGAACTGGCAACAATGTGGCGATAAATTTGACATAAAAATACAAGGGTTGTTTGGAGCCGGGGCTGCTCATCTATACGGCGATACGCAGAGCACCACGATCAAGCGTGCAGGAGAACCCGCAGTAGAAACTCGCGACCCAGAAAAGCTATTGTCTGAAATAGGGCTACCTATACCCGTCAAAGAGATGTTCCATTGGATAAGGGGCCTACCGGAGCCCAACCTTCACTATTCTATAAACCCTAGCCAGACAGGCTTTCAACAATCTGGATGGACTCTGCTATACCCAAAGATCGCCAATCTAGACAATCATATGCTGCCTAGAAAAACGATTGCCGTGAGAAACGACCTGAAACTGACACTCTTGCTAAAAAGCTGGAATTTGCAGCCGGAGTGCAAAGTAATTAAATGAACGAAAAAAACTCATTGACTTTACTAGCCCCTGCAAAACTTAATCTCATGCTACATATTACGGGTCGCCGTGCCGATGGCTACCATCAATTGCAAACGATATTTCAATTGCTCGACTCGGGTGACACACTGCATTTCAACGTTCGAAATGACGCCAAGGTCACCTTAATTCCTGCCCTCAAGGGTGTTGCTAACCAAGACAATCTCATCGTCAGAGCCGCGCAGCTGCTGCAATCAAAAACCAATCAAGTAGTGGGTGTAGACATTCAACTCGAAAAAAAATTACCCATGGGTGGCGGATTAGGGGGCGGAAGCTCTAACGCTGCTACCACTCTATTAGCTCTAAACCAACTATGGAAACTCGATTTCAGCATCGATCAACTAGCGACCCTCGGGCTCGAACTTGGGGCCGATGTGCCTGTGTTTGTAAGGGGTGAATCGGCCTGGGCAGAAGGAATTGGAGAGCAACTGCACCCCTTAAATTTACCCGATAAATTCTATTGCGTGATAAAACCACCCTGTGAAGTATCGACAGAAGAAATATTTTCTCACAAACAATTGACACGAGACAGCTCTCCCATCACAATAGCCGCCGTTTTCGAGCAGGGTGATCGCAACGATTGTGAAGCAATTGTTAGGGAGTTATATCCAGAAGTGGGCATAGCACTCGAGTGGTTAAACAACGTTATTACTGACTTCGGTCAAGATACGAAAAAAAACGTTAAGCCTGCTCGGCTAACAGGTACTGGCGCTTGTATATTTGCTGAATTTTCTGACCACAAGTCAGCACAGCATGTTTTAGACAAGCTTCCCAGCGAATTGCAGGGTTTTGTTGCGCAAGGAGTTAATATTTCTCCAGTGCACAAACAATTAAAACTGCAAACCTGAAACAGTTCAATTGGGGTGTCGCCAAGTGGTAAGGCACTGGGTTTTGATCTCAGCATTCGCAGGTTCGAGTCCTGCCACCCCAGCCATATTTTTTGCTCGCGGACAATACCAGTAGGTAACGTTCGTGAGCAGATAACTGAGAAGTTAAGATAAAGAACTAGCTGAGCGCTTATGTTTTACATGTACACAAAGCGCCGGATACAAAATATACCAGAAAAAAGAAGGCTGAAGGTTTAGGGCAGCGATATTTTCAGGCACTAACCGACACCGCGCCCCCCCTCAGAAACCTCTTAATGAATAACGAGTCTCGATATTAAGACAGCCCTCAGCGGCATGGTTTTAATACAAAGCTCTAGTGACCCCATTTCGACAACAAGCAGGACTGATATCGTGTCAAAATTGATGGTTTTCTCCGGCAATGCTAATCCCGAACTAGCAGAGAAAGTTGCGGCTCAATTGCATATCCCGCTTGGGGACATCGACGTTAATAAATTTAGCGATGGTGAAATTGCGGTAGAAATTAACGAAAATGTACGAGGGGCTGACGTATTTATCATGCAGCCTACCTGCCAACCGACCAATGACAACTTGATGGAACTCATTTTGATGATCGATGGCATGCATCGAGCATCTGCTGGCCGTATTACCGCAGTCGTACCCTACTTTGGTTATGCACGTCAGGATCGTCGTGTACGGTCGACGCGCGTGCCCATTAGCGCAAAAGTCGTCGCAGACATGATGGTAGCCGTGGGGGTCGACCGCGTCCTCACCGTCGACTTACACGCAGAGCAAATCCAGGGCTTTTTCGATGTCCCTGTAGACAACGTTTACGGCTCGCCAGTGTTACAGGACGATATTACTAAGCAGGGCTACGAAAACATGATCGTTGTATCTCCTGATATCGGCGGTGTCGTTCGCGCACGAGCAGTAGCTAAGCGATTGAACGATTGCGACTTAGCCATTATTGACAAGCGTCGTCCGCAAGCAAACGAAGCACAAGTCATGCATATTATCGGTGAAGTAGAGGGCCGTACTTGCGTCATGGTTGACGATATGGTCGATACTGCTGGAACACTGTGTAAAGCCGCCGAAGCGCTAAAAAAACACGGCGCAGCAAAAGTAGTGGCCTACTGTAGCCACCCTGTGTTGTCAGGCAGGGCAATAGAAAACATCAATAATTCAGAGCTGGACGAACTGGTCGTTACCGACACTATTCCGCTGCAAGACAATGCCAAAAACTGCGCGAAGATTCGGCAGCTAACACTGGCAAACTTGCTTGCAGAATCTATTCGCCGTGTTAGCAATGAAGAATCGATTTCGGCGCTCTTCCGATAAGCTTCGAAAAACAGTTAGAACCGTAACACTAAATTTGTAATAACGTCCTGGTTTTAATTCAAAATCAGGAATCCATGGAACGAAGTAAACTGACAAGTCAAATGACTCTGCGGTGTACCGTTCCCAGTCCCACTGCATTACTGGTCGCAGGTAAAGCAGTGTTTCGCATAAATAGGAGACATATTATGTCTAGCGAATATTTACTTAACGCAGAAACCAGAAGTGATTTAGGGAAAGGTGCGAGCCGCCGCCTACGTCGTCTGGAAAACAAAGTTCTTGGTATTGTTTTCGGTGGAACTAAAGAACCTACCCCGATTACTGTTGCCATGAACGAAATTGTTAAGCTGACCGAAAATGAAGCCTTTTTCACCAGCCTTGTTACTCTAAGCATCGACGGAAATACCGAGCAAGTTGTTGTAAAAGACATGCAACGTCATCCCGCGAAAGAAACCATTATGCATATTGACCTTATGCGTATAGATGCGAATTCAAAATTCACTATCCACGTACCTCTTCACTTTATCAATGAAGATATTTGTCTTGGCGTTAAGGAAAGTGGCGGCACCATCGCCCATGCCTTGAATGACATTGAGGTGAGCTGCTTACCTCAAGATCTACCTGAGTATATCGAAGTTGATATGGCTCTCGTCAACGTTGGTGAAAACATCCACATTTCTAACCTGAATTTACCTGCAGGTGTAGAGAGTATTGCCTTAATGCATGGCGAAGACCACGACTTGCTGGTTTCTGCTGTCAATGCTCCTCGTGGAGGCGGTGATGAAGAAACCCAAGACGATGGTGGCGAAGAAAGTAGTGAAGCAGCACCAGCAGAATAACTTCTGATAGAGCAAAAAAATGATTGGCGCTTAACAATTAGTTTTCTAAAACGGTTATAGGCGACAATAGTAAAATGGGGACTTAGTCCCCATTTTACTATCTTGCTTTTTCTATTTTGGATTTCTTAGCTATTCTGTTTTGACAGTGGTTACTCTCGTATACTTGGCACGACACCGGTCGATAGAAATCTTTTGATTAGTTTATCGTTTATTCAAAAATAAGAGGGCATGAGCTTGGGCACAATCAAACTCATTGTAGGCTTGGGTAATCCAGGCCGGGAATACGAAAATACGCGTCACAATGCCGGTGCTATTTTCGTGCAGGAACTTGCGCGTCAACAAGCATCTACCTTGAAAGAAGAGAGCAAGTTTTCAGGTCTTACTTCACGGATTTCTATCAACGGCAGCGATGTTCGCCTACTGCTTCCAACGACCTTTATGAATCGAAGTGGTCGCTCAGTTGCCGCTATTGGTAACTTTTATAAGATTGCTCCTGAAGAAATGCTAGTTGCCCACGACGAACTGGATATTGACGTCGGTACAGCACGATTTAAACAGGGCGGAGGACACGGCGGCCACAACGGCCTGCGCGATATCATTGCCCAAAACGGCAATGACAAAAACTTTCATCGCCTGCGGATTGGCATAGGCCACCCCGGCTCTTCCGACAAAGTAACCGGTTATGTTCTCAGTAAAGCACCACCTGGCGAACATAACAAAATGCTAGATGCTATTAATGAGTCCATAAGTGCGCTACCAGACGCAATAGACGGAAATTGGGCGAAAGCAATGAATTATTTACATACTTTTCGCGCCTGAGGTTTTATCCAAACCGTTAGGCGCATAATTAGCGAGAAATTATCATGGGTTTTAATTGCGGAATCGTTGGCCTGCCCAATGTAGGTAAATCAACATTATTCAATGCTTTAACGAAAGCGGGAATCGATGCCGAAAATTTTCCCTTTTGCACGATCGAACCTAATTCCGGTATTGTTCCTATCCCCGACCCTCGGCAGGACAAACTAGCAGAGATTGTAAAACCTGAACGTGTCGTGCCCACAACAATGGAATTTGTAGACATTGCAGGCCTCGTAGAGGGTGCCTCTAAAGGTGAAGGGCTAGGTAACCAGTTTCTTGC
>JBLHNZ010000058.1:0-13573 GCA_047623245.1 Oceanicoccus sp.
AAAAAGAAGTGTAAAAAAGCCCGCAAGTGGTTCCATAGTTTTCTCTGTGTCGAATGATTAAACTCTTTAAAAACATTTCCCAAGAAGCACTATGATTATATGTATAGAGAAAAGTAATCAGCTGCCTACGAGTGGTTTTCCTATCGAGGGGAGCGGGCATTAAGTGCAGTAGACTAACAGTTCTGGCTGGATATGTAATACCCCGCCAACAAATACCGCCATTGTGTGCTGCGATCGAAGATAGGTTAAAGAGAGGAACGTATGTTATGCAGCGACGTCTAATGGCAAATGAGGGTAGGGCTAAGCTATGTCGATTTTGTTTTTGAGGTGGGGTTTCTTGCTGGTACTGGCGGTTGTTTTCTGCAGCGTCAGTGCTTGTGTAAATCAGCCTATGGAATTGGATGACGAGTCTATTAATGACACGTTACTGCTCGAGGGTCGGCCTATTTTGGGCCAAGGTACGTTTCCTCCGTTTCAAGAGCACCAATTGTTAGCGGTTAATGCTGACATGCTCGCTTTTTTGGAAGAGCATGTTAAACCTTCAAAAAATCAATTTACTAATCTCGAGCAATTATTAACAGCCATCATTAGAAATGGCGGCTTCGTGATGACTTATGATGGTGCAACGAGGTCAGCAGCCGAGACGTTCGCCACCCGTTCGGGAAACTGCTTGTCGTTTACAAATCTATTTATCGCACTGGCCAGAGAGCTGGGTTTGAATGCCCAGTATCAAGAAATTGACGTCCCTCCCCTATGGAACCAACAAGGTGGTTCTCTGCTTTTAAGTTTACATATCAACGTTTTGTTGCAAATGCCGGGTCGGCCAGGTCGTCAGCAGATTGTTGACTTCAACGTCGAAAACTTTAAGTCAAAATATGAGCGAAATCCTATCTCTGACAAGCGAGCGAAGGCCCATTACTACAACAACTTGGGTGTTGAGCAAATGCACAGAGGAAATCATGTGGCATCGTTACAGTTCTTTGAAAGAGGCCTGCATTTTGATAAACGCTTTACCCCACTATGGAACAACCTTGGGACGCTCTATTTGCGCAATAAGCATCACGACTATGCCGCCGCAAGCTACCAGAAGGCGATTCAAATCGACAGAGACAATTACGTTGCCATGTCTAACCTAATGTATATACAGCGAAGTCGCGGCAACACTGAAATGGTCGAATATCTATTGACTCGCATCACTCGTCATCGCAACAGGAATCCCTATTTTCGATACCAGCAAGCAGCAGACGCATTTGCTAAAGGCGATTACGATTCCTCTATTACCCACTTAAACTATGCCGTTCGTAAGAAGCCGGAAGAGCATCGTTTCTATTACCTATTAGGCGTGGCTTACCTGAAAAAGGGTAATGAAGATAAAGCTAGAAATTATCTAGAGCGCGCCGACGTTGCTGCAATTGACGACCGCGTAAAG
Source organism: Oceanicoccus sp. (assembly GCA_047623245.1). GTDB lineage: Bacteria > Pseudomonadota > Gammaproteobacteria > Pseudomonadales > Dasaniaceae > Oceanicoccus. The sequence goes on from JBLHNZ010000058.1 coordinate 1,430, forward strand.
CAAGAATACAAACGAAAGTTCGAGACTTTATCACAGTGAGCTCGAATCAAATGTCCAAAACGTATGTTCGCTTGCATGCATACAGTGCCGTTAGCGACTAACCGGGTAGACAATTGTGGTTGCGGAAGAGCTCGAGCTAGCGCATTAGCGTAATTAGTAATAACCCAATGTCAGGCCGTCCGGTTTGTCGGCCTCAGCTGACTGTGCGTGAGTGGCTTTATCTGGTGAGTATTTACCGCTCAGCATAATTGAGTGCCGCATCGTTTTAACACGGTTTCTAGTGGTAGCCGCCTGAATTTTGTTGCGAAAATGCCCTTGTATCTACGTTGTTTTCTGTCTTTTCTTAAAAAAGACTCAAAAATAGTTAATTCCGAGTAAAAACATCCGGCGGTCGTAGACTCCCCTTAACCTCTTCCTGATTATCTTTTTATTTCAATGGCTTAGAGCGGAAATGCTAAGTATCTGAGGCAACGAATTTTTCCTTATATGGCTGAATATTGAGCCTCGACAACACTATTGGAAAAAAATTTCAAAAAAACCGAAAAAAAACCTGCAATTAGTTGAGGGGATGACCACCGTGCTCGTCTTACATCTGAGAGCGGCTTATGCCGCGCACGTGTTATCAACATCATAATTAAAAATTATAGTTTGGGAGATACAGATGTTTAGACCACTGAAAAAAGCCTCCGGCTTATCGCTCGCGTTTATCGTGGCGACAGGAGTTGGCATTGGCGGTACTGCGGTATCGGCAGTAGCGCAAGACGCTGCTGAAGATGTAATAGAAAATATTGTTATCACCGGGTCGCGTATCAAGCGTACCGACGGTGCTAGCATCAGCCCAATGACAGTACTTACCTCAGAAGATTTAAGTATCTCAGGTAACCTGACGTTGGAAAATTTCATCCAGGACCTGCCATCAGTAACCGGCGGTGACTACGGAGCTGGCGTTAATAATGGTAACCCGGGTGTAGCCTCGGTTTCCTTGCGCGGCTTGGGCCCCAACCGAACACTGGTCTTGGTAAACGGCAAGCGGTTTGCGTCTCAGGGCGTGAATGGATTCGTCGACCTTAACTCCATACCTTCTGCTATTGTGGAACGTATTGAAGTAATGCGCGATGGCGCCTCTACCATTTATGGTACAGATGCTGTTGCCGGTGTTGTTAACATTATCACCAAGAAAGACTTTGAAGGTGTCGAGATTGAATACGGCTACGACGTTACCGATGAAGACGATGGTGACATGCATAACTTCTCTGCCACTTTCGGTAATACCTTCGAGAAAGGTAACTTTGTCTTAAGTGCGCAAGTGAACAAGCGTGATGAAATACGTCAAGGTGATAGAGGCTATTCTGCCTGTCCTTATTTCGATGACGGAACACAGAAAATTTGTGGCGGTAGTGGCACCACAACTCCAGCGGCGTTTACGCCATTAGGTGTTGACGGAATTCTAGGCAGTCAGGTATTAGATGCCGATGGATTTACTACTCGCGATTTCAACCCCGCGGGCGATGCCTTTAACTACGCAGCACTAAGCTATTTGACGACTCCACAAGACGTTTATAGTGCTTATGCAGCAGTTAATTACCAATTGATTGAAGAAAGCTCCTTCGGTTCTTTAGGTTCTTCTTTAGAGATGAACTACTCAAACCGTACTTCTGATCAGCTATTGGCCCCAGTAGGTACTTTCGGCGGTTGGATTACGTCAGCTTCACACCCGAATAACCCTTTTGGAGATATTTTGTGTGACAGTAATCCTGATTGTACTTCGCCCCAAGGTGTTGCTACAGCTCGTCGACTGACTGAATCTGGTGGTCGAAGATTTACTCAGGAAGTGAACACTTGGCGTATTGCGCTCGGCCTTGACGGTGAGTTCAACAACGGCTGGACTTGGGACGCGACTTATACTTTAGCCAAATGGCTAGATAGTCAGCGTGATGAAGGTCGTCCTAATCGCCCTGCTATCGAAGCGATGATGGATCCTGATTTGTGTGATGCTGCTGGCGATTGTCCTGGCATTTTCAACCCATTTATTAGTAATAGCATGACACCTGATCAGGTTGCTTATGGATTTGTTGGTGTTAACACAAAAGATGCTTCTAAGCTGAATATTTTCCAGGCTAACCTTTCTGGTGGTACTGGTATCAATTTACCTGGTGGTGAAATCAGCTGGGCTGTTGGTTTTGAAAATCGTCGCGAATCTGCCTCGTCTAGCCCAGACGGCGGTGCTGCTATTGGTGCGATTGCATTTACTCCTGGTAACGTGACTGGCGGTAAATTTGAAGTTGACGAATATTACGCAGAAGTAGTTTTACCTATCTTACAAGGTGCGCCAATGGCTGAAGTTTTAGCTGTTGAAGTTTCAGGTCGATATACTGATGTTGATTTCTTAAGTGGTGGTGACAGTATCTTTAAAGTGGCTGTTGAATGGGCACCGGTTGAAGATATTCGCTTCCGTGCAACCTTTGCCGAAGGTTTCCGTGCGCCTAATATCAGTGAGCTTTTTCTTGGTCAGCAGCAATCAGCCGAAACTTATACCGATCCTTGTCGTAACTATGGTACCAGCGGTACTGATGCAAATACTGTAGCGAACTGTCAAGCTGACGGATTGCCAGGCGACTTTAATCTTGCGACATTCCAGGCTACTACTCTACAAGGTGGTAACCCTAATTTGGAGCCAGAAACGTCTGAGTCGTTTACTTTTGGTATCGTTTTCACTCCAAGCTTTGTTGAAAACTTGACCGTTACTCTGGACTACTACGATATTGAAATTACTGACGCGGTTGGAAGTGCTCCGACTTCAGAAGTTATTTCTGCTTGCTACGCTAGTGCCGGATTTTCGGATCCATTGTGTGCTTTGATCGTGGGCCCTGCTTTCCCAGGTGTTGACGAAACGCCTTCTCCATTGGCTCCCTCGCGCAGAAACACAGTTAACCAACTGTCTGGTATCTTGCAAACGACTGCTAACTTAGCGACCTACAATACAAGTGGTTACGATTTCCAGATCGATTATGGTTTCGAAACTTCATACGGTATGGTTGCTCTTAAAGCCGGTGGTACATTCCTGGACGAGTATGAGTATGTTCCTTACGCTGGTGGTGACACAGTTGAGCTTGCCGGTAACTTTGGTGGTGATCCTGCTTTCGGTAGTCCTGCAGCCTTTGCCGAATGGCAGATGAACTACAGCGTTACCCTAACTCAAGATAACTGGGGAGCTAACCTTTCAGCTAAGTACATGGATTCAACAGAAGACATCGGAGCTGCTCCGGGTAATCTGGAAAATACTGCAGCTGATGTTACATACTTTGATGCTCAAGGTTATTACAAGTGGAAGGATATTACTTTCACTGTTGGTGTTCGTAACTTAACTGACGAAGAGCCTCCTTATGTCACTGCTTATGATGACATGAATACGCTTCAGTTCAGCTATGACACACAGGGTCGTTACTACTACACTCGTGCGAAAATGACTTTCTAAGCTTATCACTAAGCACATGATCTAGGTTTTTCGAAGCCGACGATCAGAAGGTTCTAAAACCCCCAAAAGATTTTTTGGGGGTTTTTTTTTGCTTTTTGTCGATAGATTTTAGTTAACTAAACAATCTTTAAACGGCTCCTTTCGGAGGCGAAGCCAATTTCTTTAAGTACTAGATATTCAGTGTTGGAAATAGTTCAATCGGTGCAAGGCGAGCCTATTGCTTGCTATTACCTTACGTGTTTTCGACGGCAAGAAGCTGTAGGGACTTACAGCCAAAGTTTGTTTGGCGCTAGTAACAGACAAGAGAATTCCAGTATGGGTTCGAACGACAGAGCCAAAAGAGGCTTTGGTTTGAATAGTAACAAACAGAAGTGTACGAAAAGGAGATGTATTTTTAGCGGATCTGCGTGAGAGTATCGTACTTGTGGCTGTATTTCTTTCTATCTGAAGAAGAGGTTGCTTTAGATGCTGCTTGCTGAAAATTTTTCCCGGCCGACTTGATATCGCCGGTCTGTAACTGAGCCAACGCCAATAGACGATAAAATCTGTGATCGTCACTTCTAAGGCGTATTGCCTGTTCAAGCATGTCTTTAACTTTCTCGAACTCGTTTGCGGCATATGCTTTTTCCGCTAGATGATATTGATAGTAAGGATTTTTGCTGTGGTAAATTTTAACTTGATTATTGTAATACCGTGCCTGTTTTATTTTTCTCTGACTGTTATAAAGCAGCGCGAGATTACTCATAGCGGCAGGATCAGAGGCCACTTTAATGGCCTTCAAAAAAGCGTGCTCGGCGTGGATTTCGTGCCCGGCGCGGCGGTATAGAGTGCCCAAATTGGTCCAGAAGTACCCAATATCGGGGCTGATTTCGATGGCGCGCTTGAAGTGCAAAAACGCGGCCGAAAATTCCTTTTTTCCAAGCCTGTGCACCCCCATATTATTGTGAAATTGGGCCTCCGCATGTTGGTCGGAAACCTCCCACATATGATATTGTTTGCTGAAACTCGCAACATCGAAGTCAACGGCTGTCCTGCCAAGCGGTGCCATATCGACGACGGCATTAATGTGTAAGTTGTAAATGTAAGCGCCGCCGATTTCATCCCATGTTGGTGGGATATCGACGCGCTGATAGAAAACGTTTAGGCCTGCCTCTCGTGCCAGCGCTACAAACAAGTTGGTAAAGGATAAGCAGTTTCCCTCTCTAGCTTCGTAGGCATCTCGCGCCGAATACGTTTTGACCAGATTATACTGAAGGTTGATCGTTCCTTCTTTCAAAATGGCGTTTAGTATGGCGCGCGTTTTCTGCTTTTCGGTAGTAGCAGTGGCTGTGTGATGACGGACAAACTCTCGCATCTCGTCGGTCAGTGTTAGTAGGTGAGGGTTGTCTACCGAGGGTACCGATTGTCCTGGAAAAAAAAGCTGACCCGCTAGTAAGCTACTGCTGTCAATTTGCACGGAGGGAAAAGGTGGGTTATGAGTACAAGAAGACGCGAGGATACTCAGAGCGATGGACAGTAGTAGTTGAATTGTTGCCAACTGCGTTCCGCTATATCGGTTTGAAAGCATCGCATGTTTTCTCAGGGTTTATGCCGGAAGAATCCCTATGCACGTGGGGACGAATATACACTGATAATACGCGCTGTATCTGGAAAGTCAAAAAGCGACTGAAAGAAACCTGAGCCTTTAAGGAGCGCCAAAATTTATCATTTTTTTAAAGGTTCATCTAATTAGCGAGCGAAAAAATACAAAACTAACATTACTCTCTAGCGAAATATTTTTTAGACAAACCCCTGCGCACTGGTGTTTAAACGTTGCTTGAATGCCCGCGACGGCTGTGCGAAACTGACGGATCAAATCCATTTCAATTTGGTCATTTCTAATGAAAATAATTGCTACTAGTTTTTTCCTTTCTCTGCTAATGGTGCAGCCTGCAATCGCTAGCGAAACGCTCGACGTTAGAAAACTAATGACGGCTTATGAATTCCAGCAGGCAGGATTAGATACTCTCAGTGACACACAGCTAGGTGTTCTGAACCAGTGGCTTATCAGTTACACGGCCAACGAGGCGCCAATAATCCAAAAGGAAAATAAGGCTGTAAAAAAAGCAGTGAAGGCCTCAATTGAAAGCCGGCTAGTTGGAGATTTTGTGGGTTGGACTGGCAAAACAAAATTCGTTCTTGAAAATGGTCAGATCTGGCAGCAGCGCAATAGCGATATCTGGCGTTCTCCGACAATAAAAGCCCCCAATGTTGTCGTCAGAAAAAATATTTTAGGTTTTTATGTCCTGAATATTGACGGCCTCAAACGTTCAATTGGCGTGAAGCGAGTCCAATAAAAAACAGCACTAGCGCTTTTCATGAAAACTCCACGCTGTATTGTTGAGCATTAAGTGCTTTATCAGCGAGAAGATAGTCTCGTCTGCACACGGTAAATGACTCTTGTTCAAAAATGTCCGCCCAAAATAGTGTCGCGTTCGTTCGAAGTTTGATGAATGGGAAAATCTACCTTGCGAGGTAACGAGTATGAATCTTTGGAATCCTCAAGCGGAAAATATGAGCCGTGACGATCTACGGCAATTACAGTTATTGAAACTTCGAACACTGCTGCATAAAGTTGAGGCGCAAAGCCCGTATTATCAAAAAAAGTTTAGCGATGCCGGTGTTACTTCGGAAAGCTTAAAGTCGTTAGCTCATTATCAAGACTTTCCGTTCTTTGATAAAGACGAAGAACGGAAAAGCCAGGAGCTGTCGAAGCAAGAATTAGGACATCCTTTTGGAATGCATATTTCTTGCGATCGCAAGAAAGTGAACCGTATATCTTCTTCATCCGGTACAACCGGTTCCCCGACCTTTAGTGGTTTTACGAAGCTGGATAGAGAAATAGCTGCCGAAAATTGTTCCCGGGGTATGGTTCGAATAGGTATGGAGCCCGGAGACGTTGTTCTTCACGCCAGCGTATTGAGTATGTGGGTAGCGGGAGTTCCATCGGTCGATTCGATGATGGCCTTCGGCGCGTGTGTGGTGCCAGTGGGAGCTTTGAGCGGTGTAGAGCGAATAGCGCAAATTGCACGCGAAACGAGTCCAAAAATGATTCGAACAACCGTTTCTTTTGCGCGCCACTTGGCTAAAACCATGGAAGAAAGATCGGGGATTGACCCCAAATCTTTGGGTATTGAAAAAGTGGTCGTTACCGGAGAGCCCGGTGGTAGTATTCCCGAAATCTACAGTGAAATCGAAGCTGGATTTGGCGGTGCAATTTGTTATGACAGCATGGGAGCAACGGGAGGACACAGTCCCATTGGAATATCCTGCGAAGCCCATGCGGGAATTCATGTATACGCAGAAGATAATCTCTATTATGAATTAATTGACCCCAAAACGATGCAGTCCCTCCCTATTGAAGATGGTGTCGAGGGAGAAATTATTTTTACCGGACTGGAGCGAGAATGTGGTCCATTGCTACGCTGGCGGGACAAAGATATTATAAAGGTACATACCCGCCCATGTAGCTGCGGGCGACCCGGTGTGCGAATGGAATTCAAGGGCCGCGTAGACGATATGTTATTGGTGAAAGGAGTCAATGTGTTTCCCAATGCAATAAGAGACGTTGTAAACCGTCACTCAAATGAGACTACCGGTAATATTAGAGTGGTTCTGTCAACAGCAGGGCCGGTTGCACTGTCGCCGGTTGCCGTCATTGTCGAGCATATATCTGGTCTGTCTTTCGATAGGCTTCCAATGCTTGGGCAAGAGCTGGAAACAGCGATCCACCATCACTTGCGATTCCGAAGTCGTATCGTGTTTGAGTCGGAAGGAATATTCGAGTTGAAAACGGGCAGCACCGGTAAATCTAAACTGGTTGAAGTTGACCCAACATTTATTTCCTAAATTGATTGTCATCAGGCGAGTACTATCATGAAAAAAGTCTTGCACGAACGAGTTATTTTTGAAAAAAAAGATAGGGTGGCGACAATTACACTGGATCGAGCTGACCGGCTAAATGCTTTCGATACAGCTATGTATGTGGCAGTTAACGAAGCGCTTGAGTTATATAGAGACGATAAAGACTTATGGGTGGCAATAATTCAAGCCAATGGGGAAAAAGTTTTTTGTGCCGGAGCCGACGTTAAAGAATTAAGCGAGAATGCTAAAAATGGACTAAATCAGGCTTTGGGTGGGTTGCTTTTCGATAATGGAATGGTAACCAATAAGCCTATTTTAGCGGCTGTTCAAGGCTTCTGTGTTGGCGAAGGAGTTAATTTGATTTTGGGCTGTGATATGGTCTTTGCGGATGAATCCTCCACCTTTAAGATTTCCGAGCCCAAGATTGGGACCAATGCCATCGATATTCCAATCAAGTTGGGTAAGAAAATCGGCTATAACAAAGCGTTCGCATTTCTTATGCCGGGAGACGAAAAAGGCGCTTTGTGGTGTAAAGAAGCGGGACTGGTTGAAGTAATAACGAGTCGGGGAGCTGTGCAAACTGAAGCTTTAGCCTTTGCGCAACGAATAGCAAATGAGGCTGGGCCTCTCGCCATTAGAGCACAAAAAGAAACGCTATGGCGTAGCGTGTTCGAGGACGAAAGTATTGCGCGAGCTGAAGGAATTACAATGCGTACTGCCATTCGAGAATCAAAAGATTATGCTGAAGGCCGTACTGCATTTCTTGAAAAACGAAGCCCACAGTTTGTCGGCGAATAAACGTGCACGCTAGGCTGTGAATCAATCATAAATATTGGTTTTAAAATTCATGAAGAAACCCGAAAGAAAATTTATGTTCTAAAGGGGCGACTATGTCCGCGGCGAAAGCACAGATTTTGATAGTTATTCTAAATCTTTTGACTCAATTTCAAGTATAAATAACGCCCTTTCAGTTCGTGCGTACGAGCGTCGATATTGTTATTAAAAGCCGAAGCAATTTTTGGCGGGTCGCGATTGAACAGATTATCAATACCCACTAGCACTTTTAGACCCTTGCCAACTTTAAAATTATACCCAAGCTGGGCATCGTGAGTAATCCATGAGTTAACGCGACGAAGTCGATCAGTTGACGGCACTGTCTCTCTAAGTGAACTAACGAAATGGATTGTATATCCTCCCTGCCAGCTGCCTTGATTCCACAACACACCAATATTTGTTTTCCAGTCGGGAATGGCCCCCAGCCCGTCTGAGGCATCGTCGACGAAGGTGCCTGCAATGTCGGTCATCTTCGCATCTTTGTGGCCTTGAACTGTGTAATTAATAAAATGTGAGCCGTTGAGAGCGAATGTGAAACGCCCTAAATCACCGGAGTTATAATGATACCGAGCGCTTAAATCGAAGCCGGAGATATCGCGTTTACCGGTGTTAATATTTTGCGCAATAATTTGCTGTATTTCGTAGTTGCTATCGCGTATTACAATGTCGCTTAATAACCCAGTCGACGTATTAATATTAATCAGATTCTGTGCATTGGCATCGATTACGTTGTCTTGTTTTATTCGAAAGTAGTCTATGGTCGTTGTCAGTCCTTCGATTATTGAAGGAGTCCACACCAATCCGAAGGTGTTATTGAGTGATTTTTCCGGTTCCAAATTCCTGTTTCCTCCAATCACCGTTAAATACTGCACTCGTGTCGGGTCTGTCTGTTGCGGGCAGCCAGGAAGGACGCTGGTATTTGACGGGTTAGCACAGGGGTCTACCAAAAAGTCCTGGCTCTCCGAAGACACTTTATATAATTCATTGAGTGAGGGAGCTCGAAAGCCTTTGGTATAGGTTGCCCGAAATAATAGGTCATTTGTGACTCGTAACATTAGACCTATTTTTGGGTTCGTGGTGCTACCAAAATCACTGTATCTGGAGTAGCGAGACGACAATTCGAGAGTCAGACTGTCAATACCGAACTGCCTGTTTATTAATGGAAGATTTGTTTCGATATAAGCTTCGGCCACATTCCTCTCACCCCCGGCGACGCCAAAATTGGCGCCTCCAATCGTGGCTCCACTGGCGATAGACTGGTCTGGCCTTTTACTTGTCGACTCCTGTCTGTACTCCATGCCCATTGCGGCTTCAATTGTGCCACCGGAGAATTTTAACAAAGGTCCTGAGGCATAGGCCGACCAAGAACTCAGTTTGCTATAGCCTTTAATCTTGCTATCTATTTCAATAAAATCACGCTGTTGTTGGTCTACGCTACCGGGAGGGCCAAAGACATTAAGTGCCACGCAAGAGCCCGTACAATTTTCATCAGGTCCCAGAGCGGTTTTTAGATTTCGTGCATCGATAAGATGGAGTAATTTTTCCTGTGCGTCGTGTTTACTCCACGTGTAGGACAATTCCCAGTTCCATCGGTTCGTAAAACCCGCTACGCCGGTGGCTACTCTTCTTGCCGTTGCGCTATTTCGTTGTTTTCTAGGGCTAAGCTCTATCATTCGTCGCCGGACATCCACTAAATCGACGTCGAAGAGATTATATGCATTGTCAGCCGACACGATGATCGGGGTATTTTCGAACGCTGTAAAAATGGGAGTCGGTGCTAAAGTCGATTCGGTGAAATTTGTGTCGTAACTACTCTCGAGAAAAAAGCCGACATTGTTATCGAAGTCAAACTGTACATTAGTCTGAATACTTTTATGTTCATGGGGAAGCAGTGCGGTGGTGATCTCGGAGAAATTATAGAGGTCTTCATCGGTCGCGGCTCTGAAATCATCAATACTTGTTCCATCTCGATAGTCGTTGTCGTCTTGAATTAGAGTTACGGTTCTGTCATCCGGTAAAGTAATTCTTGCCGCGGGTGTAGCGCTAGAGCGATTGTCCGAGCCTCCCCACCTTCTGCCGTCGGAATTAATAGTTATATCGCGATCCCGGCTATCTATACCTCCTTGCTTGTATATAGTAGCGGCGATAGATGTGTAGCCTCGTTCAAATATTTTGCCCCATTGAATGCTGGTATTTTTGGTTGCCATATCGCCGCGACTGGTTTCGCCGTACGACGTGTCCAGTTGCAACCCGTCAAAATCACTTTTGAGGATAATATTAACAACGCCTGCGATTGCATCGGCCCCGTAAATAGAGGAAGCCCCATCTTTGAGTACTTCTACACGTTCAATCGTCGTCGGCGAAATGGTGTTTAAATCGATTGCGTCACCGCCCAGTCCATCGGGTGCGGTGCGTCGCCCATTGACTAATACAAGCGTATTGCTTGCAGGCAGGCCACGTAGGGTGACAGTTGCAGTCCCATTGCCTCCATTTGTTACTGCCGTACTGGTAGGGCTGCCCGAAACGGCTGGCAAAAACTTCAATTTTTCAACGATAGTTGCACTGCCACGAAGTTCTAGTTCTTGACCTTCAATAATATCGACAGGGGTAGAGCTTACATAATCAGAACGCTTAATACGCGAGCCTGTCACCATTTGTCCGTATATACGAACATGCTCAAGCCCAGCAGAGTAATGAGAGTCGCTGCCAAGTTCTGGATCTTCTGGAGGCAAGGGGGTGTTGGAAACGGTTATAAAGCGATCGTCTACCAGGCGATAAAAAAGCCCGGAGTTTTTAAGCAAAAAATTAAGCGCCTCATCCAGCTTGATGTTCTGGTGTAGGGCTGGCGCTGTTTTTTGTTTAATGATGCTGGATGAAAAAATAATCGGAATGCCAGCTTGTTTGCTAAGCATGATCAAAGATGTACCGAGGTTTTGCGTAGGAAGTGCGAACTCGATCAATTCATGGTTCGATGAAAGGCTGCTTTCAACGGAATTTGCGGTAAATGAGGCACACAAAAGTGAACAAAGTAAACAAAGCTGAATAATGTTGCGATGAATAACAGTCACTGGTTGCTGCTGGCCGCTCCAGTATAATAGGAGCTCTTGGGCATTATTTTTAGCAGTATCTCTATCAATTTACAGACTCAAAAAAATGGTGATGAATTTTTCGTTAGTTCACGTCACGCAGCTCTAAAAACCACAATTGTGACACGTTATAACGTATTGAGAGATTGGATTCAACTATTGAAAATGAGACTTTGGGCCTTAAGCCCTAGCCAGCGTTCAGAGGAACAAGTCGGACTGTGCCGTCTTCGGAAGTTTCGGAGCTTAGTGAAAGACTCCGTTTTAATGCTTTTAACAACAATTCGCGGTCTTCTATACCAAAGCGTCCTGTGACTCTTAGGTTCCGTAATTCGGGAGATCCGAGCCCAACAGGCATATTAGAGTAGCGATTAATTTCGTTCAATACATCACTTAACAATGTATTGTTGAAAATAAGTTCTCCGTGTCTCCAGGTCGCAATTCGGTCAACGTTTAGCTTGTTTGGGCTAGTAAGTCCTGAAGTATCGCTTAATAGAATTCCTTCGCCCACGGTTAGCATCTGAGATGTTTCCTGGCTTCTGTTCGGGATGCTATCAGTGACTTGTACTATTCCTTCAGTGACTGCTACCGAGCTTGAGCCCAGGTTACAACGAACACTAAACGCGGTTCCAATCGCCTGAACCTCACTTGAGCAATTATTTACAATAAAGGGCCGGTTTGGATCTTTCGCAACTTCAAAAAATGCCTCTCCATGCTCAAGCGTAATACGTCTTTGTTTCTCACTCAGAAGTACTTCCAGTCGAGTATTGGTATTAAGCGTGATAACTGAGCCATCAGCGAGACTGACTGATGTTGACTCTCCGACAGCAGTAATGTAACGAAGAGGTT
>JBLHNZ010000059.1:0-13537 GCA_047623245.1 Oceanicoccus sp.
CCTGAAACTCCATCTTTTATCACATCGCTTAGTAAGGCCTCATGCCGTAAATCTCACTGGCTTATTTGGTATATTACCTAACGTCGCCTGGACTAATAAAGGGGCAATTGACGTGACTGAACTTGCTCAGGCACAGCTACAGGCGCGGCTCGCGGGAGAAACCCTCAGCGTCGAATGCGTGGATAAGTTCCCCAAAATGACAAATTATGTCGTCCCTTCTGGCGTTCGGATTGCCCACACGGCAAGAGTGCGCTTAGGTGCGTATATTGGGGAAGGAACAACAGTTATGCACGAAGGCTTCGTAAACTTCAATGCCGGGACCGAAGGTCCGGGTATGATCGAAGGCCGTATCTCGGCGGGCGTGTTTGTCGGTGCAGGCTCAGATCTGGGCGGCAGTAGCTCAACAATGGGAACATTATCCGGGGGCGGAAACATCGTCATATCAGTCGGCAAAGAATGTCTACTCGGTGCAAATTCAGGAACCGGGATTCCACTCGGAGATAGGTGCACTATTGAGTCCGGACTCTATATTACAGCCGGAACCAAAGTGGTAGTCCTCGACGATAGTGGCAAACAGGTAGAAACCACGAAAGCTCGCGAGCTGGCGGGTAAATCAGACCTTTTGTTCAGGAGAAATTCTGCAAATGGAGCGGTGGAATGCCTCACAAATAAAACGGCTATTGAGCTCAACGAAGAGCTCCACAACCATAATTAGCGGTGACAGTTAGTGAACTAAATCAAGCAGACCAAGAGCAACTTTGGTCTGCTTGATTTAGGGAACAGTCATTGGATGTTCGCTAAAGCGGTATAGTATGCTCGACGTTGCGTATAAAATAATACCTGACATGATTTTAACGCCAAATAATTGGATAATTATGACCGACTTATCTCCCACTCTTCATCTCGCCTTTGATCTACTTTCCAGAGACTCTATTACTCCGGATGATAAAGGTTGTCAGGAATTAATGATTAGCCGGTTAGAAGCGATTGGCTTCTCCATTCAACGCTTACCGTTTGGCGATGTTGACAATTTCTGGGCAGTCCACGGCAGCAGTGGTCCTTTGCTATGCTTCGCAGGCCATACCGATGTCGTCCCTACGGGTCCCGTTGAACACTGGCAACATCCACCATTTGAACCCGTAATTGTCGATGGCACCTTGTTTGCTCGCGGCGCAGCGGATATGAAAGGCAGCCTAGCGGCCATGGTCACGGCGTGTGAGAGATTCGTAGCAGAACATCACAACCACCTAGGACGTATCGCATTTTTGATCACCAGCGACGAAGAGGGGGTAGCAGTCAACGGAACAGTCAAGGTGATGGATTGGATCAAACAGCAGGGTGAAAAAATAGACTGGTGTGTGGTCGGGGAGCCCTCCTCTACAAAAACCGTCGGTGACGTCATTAAAAATGGCCGCCGCGGATCGCTAGGATGCCAACTAACCGTTAAAGGTATTCAAGGTCACGTTGCTTACCCGCATCTGGCACTCAATCCAATACATGCTTTTGCACCCGCGTTAGTGGAATTATCGGCAGAAAAATGGGATGACGGCAACGAATTTTTCCCGGCAACCTCTTTCCAAGTTTCCAATATCAACGGTGGCACAGGGGCGACGAATGTTATACCCGGAGACCTGATCGTGACCTTCAATTTTCGATTTTCGACCGAACTCAGCGAACAGGCGTTGAGGCAACGCACAGAAGCAATACTAAATAAGCACGATTTAGAGTATAAAATAGACTGGAACTTGAGCGGACATCCGTTTTTAACCTCCGCAGGTGACCTAATCGATGCAACTATTGCAGCGATTAAGGAGGTAACCGATCAAGTCACTGAACTTTCAACCGCTGGCGGCACGTCAGATGGCCGCTTCATTGCACCAACGGGGAGCCAGTTAGTCGAGCTAGGACCGGTTAATAGCACAATACATAAAATCGATGAGTGTGTGTCTGCGAAGGATTTAGATACGCTTTCCGACGTGTATGAACACATCATGAAAAACCTGCTGACCTGACACTGCATGAAGTTACCCCAATCCGCCAGCGCACCCACCTTTGTCCGTTGCCCATTATGCAAAGCGTCGTTATCGCCTAACGAGAAAACGTGGCAGTGCGAAAACGGACACAGTTTTGACATTGCCAAACAAGGCTACACGAACCTACTACCAGTGCAAAACAAGAAGTCAAAAGCACCCGGAGACGACGCCAACATGGTGTCATCTCGAAGCCGCTTTCTAAATCAAAAATTTTATCAGCCGATATCTGATAAAATTAACGAAGTTCTTATCAAGTACTTTAATACAGCAAATATCGAAAACCCTAACATTCTCGACGCTGGCTGTGGAGAAGGCTATTACACCAACCAGCTGCATGATGCTCTAAGGATGAAAAACGAAAAAGATGCTTTTTCCATAACCGGAATCGACATTTCGAAACAAGCCGTAGTGGCCGCAGCCAAGCGTAATAAATCAGTAAACTGGTTCGTAGGCAGTAGCAGTGACCTACCGTTGGATAATAATAGTCAACAGTGTATTCTAAGTTTGTTTTCGCCGGTACCTGCCTTGGAATTCGATCGTTGCCTATCACACGATGGACTCTTAATAGTTGCGTCAACAGGTGAAAATCACCTCATTGAACTGAGAAAAATTCTATACGATGAAGTTCGCAAAAAGACCTTCAATCCCACCAACGCAGTTGAGTCATTCTTCAAGCCGGTTCATTTACATAGTTTCGACATACAGCAGATCTACACGGTAAGTTTCACCATTGAACTCGTCGACAGCGACACGATTAAATCTCTTTTTGCAATGACACCTCACTATTGGCGGGTTTCGCCACAGCGCAAAGAAATTTTGGACACCATTAATGAATTGGCCATTACTGTCGACATACAGCTCCACCTGTTTTCTCCAAGCACACATAAAGAGCAGAGGAAGTAGCTAGTATGCGTAAAGCCATTATGGAACTCTTGGACGACCAGCGAAAAACCTTGAAATTATTTGCCTTAGGAGCGCTGTTATTTTTTATCGGACTTGGCATAATTCAATTTGGTAACAAAACTCTTGAACCATCCTTAGAACAAGAGATTTACGCCTTACTCGGTTCAATAGTAGGTGGACTGGGATTCTTTACAGCGCTAACCGCTCAAATTTTTCTGATAATTTTCCGATTCAAACATATGGGAAAACGTAATTGATCCACTACCGTTGGATCGGGAAATAAACAACAACTATTTTAAAAGCTCGTGATCTTTCGGAAGCTGCCTCGATATCCACAACGCCAATTTGTGCTTCATCGCCGGCTCTTTTTCGTCGCCTTTGGCGAGAGGCTGAATCAATTTGTCATGGGCCAGTAAACGATAAAGGTACGTTATTTTATCGGCTGAAGAATCAGTTCCCTCAAACTTTGCGACTCCGCGCTTTGCAGCATAGATTGAGCCAACGCGAAGAGCTTCTTTGACCAGTTCCATTTCGTTTTTCAATTTCTTCATAACGGTAACTCCACAACAATTGCTAAGACTACTATTCGTTCCCATTAGTCTCAATCATTCGAAAAAGACTCTCAAGATACTCGATATTAATTTCACTAATTCGACAAGTAACCCGGCCATAAAAGGAACTACTTTTTTCTGAAAAATACGCTAGCCAAAAAAAGCCTTTGGGCCATTTTTTGGCTAATCGCTCGGAATATTGACAAACCTGCGAGGGTTCCAATTCTAACGATACTCGAACGGTGTATCAATAAGATTCATTTAACAATGCGGCAAAAAAGTTTCCGCTGGCAAATAGGTACTGACTTCCAGTAACTGAACGGCCTGGATCAGGTATTAGCCGCTAACCCTTGGGAGTATTTACGGAACGTAAATTAACGTCAATCATGACAGATTCACTATATTAGCGATGACTAACCGGTCAAACAGTGCTTTTTAGCAGAGAACCAAAGGTACCGATTGCTACGAACGACACCTTTTCTGGTTTGATTGGAGTGACCAACTGTAGCCTTCCGCATTCAACATCGTGCGATTGACAGGCGATTTGTAGATATTTCCGTCACTTTTTTTGGACATTGTGTCCGTCGATATCCCGATAACTGTGGGTACAACTGTAATACCGAACAGCCGATTCAATTTCAGAGTGCAACATCGTCCAAGCCGCTAATGCGGATACGCCAACGACAGTGGTACATCACGGGTACTGTTTACTAGGTACTGTCTCGCACCAACCCACTCTTCTTGCCAAACTATACGAATGATCGACGTATCCAGTTCGACAAGCTAGTAGGAGCTTCACCGGTCATGCGCGTACACTCAAACTTCTTAACCCTTTCACCCACACCGTACTTTTCTAGATAGCAGTTACTATTAGTTAGTTGCAGCCATTCTTTCACAATCAGTAAACATATCTCGTGGTTCATTCAACTCTCTAAACTGACGAACTGTCACGGTCATCCATCACCCTTTTTTTCAAACTATCCAGATAGAAAGGCCTACTGCTATTAACTACAAGCGATAAACAAGATATCTAATATTATATATCCGTCTAATCAAAAATGTGCACTTATGTAGGTATTCAACATAAACTCTTATAAAGAGTTTTTTTATTACCAATCGGAGAATTTTGACCCGACTAAGACCTAAAGGCTCTCGTGTCGATTGTAATAGAGAACAATAAGTTGTGTCCAAAGGATATATAAAGTGCTACCTAGATCTTTCAGAAATAACAATATTCAAAAAAATGAGGTACTACATTTTGTTCGCTTTACCTTTCAAGAAATAGTGAATGTATTTAGATTCGAGTAAATATCGCCAATTCGCATTTGACGAGAATTTAACAGCAGGGAAATAACAATTATGGCCTTGGCAATAATCCTCATTCTACTCATTATCGGGTCTCTGTTTTTTAACTTTGTGAACCCCTGGCAAGCAACACCCATCGCGTCGAACTGGGGTTCAATTGATGACACCATTTTCATAACCGCCATCATTACAGGTATTTTCTTTGTTGGTATTACTCTTTTCGTTGCCTACGTACTCATTCGTTATCGCCATAAAGAAAACAATAAACCAGGAGAACATCAGGCCGCGTATGAACCGGACAACAAGAGACTAGAATGGTGGCTAACAGGAATTACAACCGTCGGGATTTGCGCTCTTTTGGCTCCCGGACTAATGGTATACAACGACTTCGTACACGTACCAAAAGAAGCTACCGTACTGGAAGTGGTTGCCAGGCAATGGATGTGGAGCTTTCGATTACCGGGCAACGACAATGTACTGGGTAAAAGTAGTGTCGGGCATATTGGCCCCGATAACTCTTACGGTATCGATCCCGACGATCCAAACGGGCAGGACGACATATTGATTATGAGCAATGAAATTCATATTCAACTCGACCAACCCGTAAAGTTTTTACTGCGTTCACTCGATGTTCTGCACAATTTTTATGTTCCACAATTCAGAGCAAAAATGGATATGGTCCCGGGACAACTATCCTATTTTTGGATGACTCCTATACATACGGGAGAGTACGAAATTCTATGTGCGGAATATTGCGGAGTCGCCCATTACAATATGCGAGGCCATGTAACCGTCGATGACAGAGACGACTATGCACGATGGCTGGCGGATCAACCAACTTTTGCGCAACACTATCAAAAAAACCTGACTACAAATTTGGTCGATGGCATTGAAGAACAAGGTAGGCAACTGGCGGAGAATAACGGATGTTTTGCCTGCCACAGCATTGACGGTTCAAAGAGCTTAGGGCCTGGATGGAAAAACCTGTTTGGCAAAACGGAAAAACTGACCGATGGATCGGCCATTACAGTTGATGAACCTTACTTTAGGGAGTCAATCCTGAATCCGAGTCTAAAAATTGTCGAGGGGTACCCGCCAGTGATGGCGCCTTATCAATTTAGTGCCGAACAATTAGATGCATTAATAGCTTACATCAATTCTATCGAACAATAGCTAACATTTAAGGAACAGGTAATGTCCTACGCTGCAGAAACAGAAGATATCGTTCTTCACGAACCACAAAGCTTCTATTCGAAATACGTGTGGAGTCAGGATCACAAAGTCATCGCTATTCAATATTCTCTCACTGCAATAGTGGCCGGATTAGTCGCGTTGGTCTTATCGGGCTTGATGCGAATGCAAATAGGATTCCCCGGCAGTCTTGAATTTATGGACGCCAATACCTACTACCAAGCGATGACTATGCACGGTATGATTATGGTCATCTACTTACTAACGGCCTTGTTTTTGGGCGGGTTCGGAAACTATCTAATTCCTCTTATGGTTGGTGCGCGGGACATGGTTTTCCCGTTTGTTAATATGCTGAGTTATTGGTTCTACTTAGTGTCTGTGATTGTTTTATTCGCCAGTTTTTTTGTCCCCGGGGGACCGACCGGGGCGGGCTGGACACTCTATCCTCCGCAAGCCATAACTGCGGGCACTCCGGGGGCAGAATGGGGCATAGTCCTAATGCTCGTATCCCTTGCGATATTCATTGTTGCAGCGACTATGGGCGGTCTCAATTACGTGACAACAATTTTGCAGGCCAGAACGTATGGCATGAGTCTGTTTCGTATGCCACTGTCCGTGTGGGGAATTTTTATGGCGACCATATTAGCTCTACTCGCTTTTCCCGCGTTGTTTGTAAGCGCTGTAATGATGCTATTTGACCGCCTACTTGGCACCAGCTTTTTTATGCCAGAAATGATTTCTATGGGCCAACAGCTGGACCACAAAGGAGGCAGCCCCATATTATTTCAACACCTTTTCTGGTTTTTTGGTCACCCTGAAGTTTACATCGTTGCACTGCCGGCTTTTGGGCTTGTCTCCGACATTTTGAGCGTGCACTCCAGGAAAAAGATATTTGGTTACAAAATGATGGTGTGGGCGATTATCGCGATCGGTGTACTTAGTTTTATCGTCTGGGCACATCATATGTATGTTAGTGGAATGAATCCATACTTCGGTTTCTTTTTTGCAACAACGACATTGATTATCGCCGTACCGACGGCAATAAAAGTCTATAACTGGGTTTTGACTTTATGGAAAGGCGATATTCATTTGACCGTACCACTACTGTTCGCCGTATCGTTTATCTTTACCTTTCTCGCTGGAGGACTGACCGGACTATTCTTGGGAAACGTGGTCGTCGACGTACCCTTATCTGATACTTATTTTGTCGTCGCTCACTTCCACATGGTCATGGGGGTTGCACCTATACTTGTTGTTTTTGGTGCCATTTATCACTGGTATCCAAAAATTACTGGACGAATGCTGAATGACACTATAGGCAAGTTGCATTTTTGGATTACCTTTTTAGGTACCTATGCAATCTATTTCCCCATGCATTATCTCGGAATTTTGGGTATGCCACGACGCTATTACGAATCATCCGAATATGAATTCATACCTCAATCGGCCCACGACTTAAACGCTTTTATTACGATTGCAGCTTTATTCGTAGGTGTGGCGCAAATACTTTTTCTTTACAATTTATTCTATAGCTATTTTAAGGGAGAAAAATCCGGCAACAATCCATGGAAAGCTGCTTCTCTAGAATGGATGACTCCCCAGACACCTCCAGTACATGGCAACTGGGGTGCGAAGCTACCAGTCGTTTATCGCTGGCCCTATGACTACAGTGTCCCGGGCGTAAAAGAAGATTTCGTCGATCAAACAGTATCTGAACAACAACTACGGGCGATTATCGATTCGCAGAAGGTTAAATCATGAGCCCAATTTATGCATTTCGAGATTCACATACTAGCGACGACGGTGACGATTGCGATGCTATGCCGAGTGAGTTAAGCCGCTCCTGGGGAAACAATCCCGAAAATCACCATCTGCACGATAAAACGGGGCTGCGTATTTTATTATTGGTAATTAGCTCTCTCTTTTTTCTATTTATCGTCGCATTTTTGATTCGATCACAACTGTCTGACTGGGAACATTTATCTGAACCCTGGAAGCCTTTAGCTCATCCATGGCAATTGTGGGTTAATACAGGCGTTTTAGTAATGGCAAGCATCTGCTTCCAAGGTGCAAGGTATCTGTCACGCAAGCCCGACGACAAGAAAAAATATTTTCAAAAAGATTTTCGTAACGCCTATCAAAGCCTTATTTTGGGAGGGATGTTTACGCTATTATTCTTGGCAGGACAGCTGTACGTTTGGCGCGAACTGATCCAGCTTGGATACTACGTTAACGGTAACCCGGCCAATAGTTTTTTCTATCTATTTACCGGAATGCACGGATTACATCTATTGGGCGGAATGGTCGCATGGTCTCTGGCGGTCGTTAAAGTTTGGCAAGGCGCACCGCTCACAAGTATGAAACAAAAAATAGATCTTTGCGCCATCTACTGGCACTACATGTTGGGACTATGGCTGGTGCTCATGTTCTTTCTGACGAGTTCACCAGAAACGTACGCCACCTTGGCACGATTGTGCGGATTATAAACGACGGATTCTAGCTAACTTTGGGAAACGCGAGGGAGATTTTTTGATGAATTCATCGATAGAAAATGATTCGTCTGAGCCAGGTTTGCGAGGAGTTGTTGACGATTGGGCATCAGACCAAGAGGCCTTTAAAAAGGTACCTTGGGGCAAGGCAATGATGTGGATATTCCTACTCAGCGACACATTCATTTTTACGAGTTTTTTAACGGGCTATATGACCGTCCGAATGTCGACTACCGTTGATTGGCCAGTGCCCAGCGAGGTGTTTGCGTTAACCGTTTTCGGCGTACACGTTCCGCTGCTACTCATCGCTTTAATGACATTTATCCTTATTACCAGCAGTGGGACGATGGCGATGGCAGTTAATTTTGGCTATCGACGTGACCGGAACAAGACTTTCTGGCTAATGATTGCTACCTGCTTGTGCGGCGTATGTTTTGTGGGAATGCAAGCCTTTGAATGGACCAAACTTATTACTGAGGAAGGAGTACGACCTTGGAGTAACCCGATGGGTGCGGCCCAATTTGGTGCTAGTTTCTTCATGATAACCGGATTTCATGGCCTACATGTATCAATCGGCGTCATTTATCTATCTATCGTCGCGTTCAAAGTACGTCGAGGGGATTACGAAAAATCAGGAAATTACGAGATCGTTGAAATTGCAGGACTCTATTGGCATTTCGTCGATTTGGTTTGGGTATTTATTTTTGCTCTTTTCTATTTGTGGTGACGTTAAAGTGGTAGTTCGACCGTTATTACAGCCCACTAAAAAGGTGAAGAAATGACTGCAATACAAGCACAAGATCATCAACAACACTCAATAGGTATCTATTTCAAAATTTGGACTCTACTGTTTGTGCTAAGCACATTGTCCTATTTGGTAGACTATATGGATTTCCAGGGCTATTTACGCTGGACCCTCATTCTGATTTTTATGATGTTAAAGGCTGGACTCATCGTTTCCGTTTTTATGCATATGATGTGGGAACGATTAGCTATGATTTACGCAATATTGCTACCACCTCTATGCTTGCTGGTACTAATAGGCTTGATGTCTGTTGAAGCCGACTACACGTTCCTGATGCGATTAACATTTTTTGATATTAGCTAAAAACCGGCCTAAAAAAAACCGCAGAAGCGGCTTTTTGCTAACTAAACCCCTTAGTCTTTCCGTCCATCAAATAATTGACAGCTGCATTCATCTGACCAACATTTTCTAAGGCATCATTTTAGATCATAGCTTTAAGGCATAGCTTTAAGGCATAGCTTTAAGGCATAGTTTTAAGGCATAGTTTTAACAAACCCGTTCCAGTTTTTCTGCCACTGAACAACCCATTCTGGTGTCGCCTCCCCCTCTCCCGCCAACTGTACGTTCGGATGTTTCTCCACCGCCCGCGTCAACGCATCTTCTTGCTCGGCATTTATATCGACGAAAAAGACGTGCTTACCCTGACTTAACGCTTCCTGAAACCTTTTGAACTGATGATGTGGTTCCTGAATTCCAAACAGGCCGCCCTCCCATGTACAGAACCCCAAGATCACAATTGACAAAAATACAAACGGCATCCAGCCAGCGGCAGAGTCGGTCCAACCTGCCAGATAGGCAACACCTAGCACAGAAATTGATGACACTACACCGACAACTGCGCCCAACTCCATCGAGTGCACTACATCTTTTTTTAGCACCGCTTCAACTTGATGAAGATGATGATGGTGTTCTATTTCAGCGTCGCCATGACTAAGCACATGAATTTGTTCAATCCCTACGCCGCTACTTTCAAGTTCTTCTTCCAGAAGCTCTAAATCGTCAAGGTCTTCACTAATATAGAAATGTCTTTTTAAACTCATAATGTACCCCTTGCGTTCGCAAAGTTATCACAAAAAAATACCAAAAATTGTTATGGCTGTCTACTGAAAAAAGCAAATACATTAGCCTATATCAGTGGGCTTTAGTATAGCAGCTGATATTCTACACTGCCCAACAAGTTAATTATTTAGAAACATTTTTTCAATTTCAACGGGAATAAAAAAAAGAAAAAATCTCTTATTTGACCCCCTACAACCTTCGAATACCAAAAATAAACTGAAGTCATTTTTACGATAATAACATTTCAATTCCGACTTAAACTCTGCTTATCCTTATCGGGATGAGTTCACTGTCCAACAATGATGCAAAGCATTCTATCTATATTCGAATTCGAAATATCAGATTCAATTTCGAAGGTTTTCGTAAAAAAACCGAGAAAGACGTCTATGCCGTCATTGATATGAGGGATCTTATCTAAAGGAATATAAGTATTTCTGGGCGCTGGACTTCATCTGAGATCAACAACTCCGGGAAGGAAATCGAATCGTAAAAAAGGTGGGATGTCGAATATCGAATGTAAATATCCATCAACTCATGCTTTTTGACGCCGCCCTCTGCCCTCTGCCCTCTGTTATTCGATATAGAATATATTGAGAAATAATTGTCGTCTCCATACTTGCTAACCTTACCGACTACCCGCTTACTCCGTCAATCCAATAACCCGACAACGAAAGATCACGCCGCGCCCTTATCGCAATTCGAAACATCCGTTACATTTACGATGAATAATTTTTATCCTTTCTCCATAATCGGGTATCGCTAATTATAGAAAAACCGGAGCGCAGTCACTTTTAGAATAATGGACGGACGGAATAGGTTTTATCGAATACCATTGAATTTTCAATTTTGGACGCACAATAACATTGATTATCTATAACAGAATTAACTAACGCTATCATTGTGTAGCGAAACAATAACCGGGGATTTTATTGAGAAGATTAGAAAAGGATAGACATTTACAGTTCACCAAATAGGTATACAGAATTCGTTTCTTTCTATCCATAAACGAATAGAATAATCATCGAGCATTGAAAGACAGTAATTTGAAACAGTCAATATAAGGAAGAGTTTTCAGAGAATATCTATTTCGGTAGTGTCACAGTAAGTTAGTAGTTGAAAATTCATTCGAAGCACTGAATTCTTTCGAAGCCTCGGAGATATTGATGACAGTTTTTCACATACATTGTTTCCAACTTGCCCATGCCCTGATAACGAAGAAAGGGCTCCACTTCCATTAACGCAACAATAGCTATCGCATTACGATCACACTGGTTGCTCGCAGAAGCCATTAGTTCCATCGTAGAAAGACGCTCCAAATATTTTTTCGAAGCCCATTTATCAAGGCTAAACATCGGGACAATTTGTTTCATACAATACCTCGAAACCGAATACAACCGCATGAAATCGCGACAAAGAATATTAATAAAAGAAGACCGTCAAAAAGAAACCTCCCTCTGCGCGTCTACCTTTCCATTACATAGTACACAGCAAAATGAGTGCCAACATCAGCTTTCCTATACTTTTCAACAGCTTAATCAGGTCGAGTTTTGAACGAATCGAATACGCAATTGATTTGCGACGACAATGATCAGATAATGACAATACTTGTCACATATAAATCCAACACCCCCTGACCAGACATCCTCAAATCAGTCGATCGCAGAATTAATCTCGAACAGTGCGTCCTCCACGGTTGTTCTATCGATAGGCATTGGCAGTAGAGGCCCACAAGCTTTAGCTGCCAACGCCTTCGCATCTATTAAAGCATTCGAATAACACAGGCCGATGACACCTGACCCAGTACATCAATGTTACTTTTTGGTTTGCAGTCCATGCTTGTGGTAAACTTGCGCACGCAATTTATAGCGACATTTTTTTAAGTAAGGGGTCAAATTAAATGAATATAGATTTCACTACCGTAGAGCTGGAATTTCAGGCTGAAGTCAGAGAGTTTCTGCAAACAGAAATGCCTGCCGATATGCAGCATAAAGTACAAAATGGTTTGCATCTTGGCAAAGAAGATTTTGTCACCTGGCAAAAAATTCTCTATAAAAAAGGTTGGGCAGGCACTAATTGGCCTGTTGAACATGGCGGCACCGGCTGGACATCTACGCAAAAGTACATCTGGGACAATGAGTGCGCGATTGCCAAGACCCCTAGAGTTGTCCCTTTTGGCCTTAAAATGGTTGCTCCGGTCATTTACACTTACGGTAACGAAGAGCAACAGAAACGCTTTTTGCCGGATATCCTTGCCAGTAATGTTTGGTGGTGCCAGGGATATTCCGAGCCTAACGCAGGTTCCGATCTCGCCTCCCTAAAGACGACTGCGGTTAGAGAAGGCGACGAATACGTCGTCAATGGAACCAAAACCTGGACTACCATGGGCCAGTATGCAGATTGGATATTCTGTCTGGTGCGTACAGGTGCTTCAGACGTGAAAAACCAAGCTGCAATTTCCTTTTTGCTAATCGATATGAAAACTCCTGGCATTACTGTTTCGCCCATATACCTACTCGACGGTTCGGCTGAGGTCAACGAAGTACACTTCGATAACGTTCGAGTTCCCGCCGAAAACCGAATTGGCGAAGAAAACATGGGATGGACATACGCTAAAGTTCTCCTGACCCACGAACGAACGAATATCGCTGGGGTGGCAAATAGCAAGATACGATTGGCAGAACTCAAAGAGAAAGCGGCCGCTACGAGTAGTGGTGACGCTATGATGTCTGAGAGTCCTAGCTGGAAACAAAAAGTTGCCGATGTAGAGATAGAATTGCTAGCTTTAGAGTACACAGAACTGCGAACGCTTGCAGCGGTTAGCACAGGTAATGCACCGGGCCCGGAATCCTCTATTTTGAAAATCAAGGGTACTGAAATCCAGCAAACCATTGATGAGCTCAATGTCGAACTCGCAGGGTATTACTCCATGCCTTTCGTTCCAGAACAATTCGA
This sequence comes from Oceanicoccus sp., assembly GCA_047623245.1. Classification (GTDB taxonomy): domain Bacteria; phylum Pseudomonadota; class Gammaproteobacteria; order Pseudomonadales; family Dasaniaceae; genus Oceanicoccus. The sequence goes on from JBLHNZ010000059.1 coordinate 13,289, forward strand.
TGCAGGTTACGACGATATCCTTATTGGTTCCGGCCAAGATGCCAATTGCAACCCGCGATATTTTAATAATCGCAAAGCAACCATTTATGGCGGCAGTAACGAAGTTCAAACCAACATTATTAGTAAGGCTGTTTTAGGCTTGTAAGCGGGGAAACGACATGGATTTTTCATACAGTGAAGAACAACAGATGCTGCAAAGCAGCGTCAGTAAATTTATTACTCAAGATTATGACTGGGACAGCCGGCAAG